>NZ_MQSY01000060.1:0-163707 GCF_001921245.1 Aeromonas sp. YN13HZO-058
TCGTTGCTGCGGGAGTGGAATTCTACTCAACCGCCTTCTCGAGTCAAGCCTTATTTTCAAAGGCTTTTCGAGGTTATCGACTTGGCTTTCTGCGTTGCCGCTTGCCCTGTCGATGGAGGCGCATTATAGGGAGTTGAATCTTTCTGGCAACCCCTCATCGGCAATAAAATTGCAAAAAATGGCACTTTTTTAGTTATTCATATCCAACCACAGCTTTTATACAAACTTATCCACAGAAACCGGTTCCGGATTGCTAGAATGGCCGAAAACAAGGAGGCCAAGATGGACTTGCGACTGAGACCCTACAAGGGAAAACGCCCGCAATTGGGTAAATGAATCGCCCTTGGTTTTCTAGACACTCTGTTGCTGTAAAATAAACTGTGTGAATCGCCCCAGCATATGTAGATCCCTGCGCGACACTGGTGGACGATATCGAGCTGGCCGACGATGCTCAAATGAAGTGAGCAGGTGATGCACCATTTCGCCAGGGTCAAGAACAACTCTTACTTGCTATATAGAAGAAGTTGAATAATGAGAGAAGGCAGTTGAGGCAGTTGAGGCAGTTGAGGCAGTTGAGGCAGTTGAGGCAGTTGAGGCAGTTGAGGCAGTTGAGGCAGTTGAGGCAGTTGAGGCAGTTGAGGCAGTTGAGGCAGTTGAGGCAGTTGAGGCAGTTGAGGCAGTTGAGGCAGTTGAGGCAGTTGAGGCAGTTGAGNTTAAAAGAAAAGCCGGGACAAGCCCGGCTTTTTCTTTATCACTCAGCAGCTGCTTCAGCAGCGGCCGGGCGGTCTACCAGCTCAATGTAAGCCATTGGGGCGTTGTCGCCAGCACGGAAACCGCATTTCAGAATGCGAGTATAACCGCCGGCGCGCTCCAGGTAGCGCGGGCCCAGTTCATTGAACAGCTTAGCCACGATCGCGTTGTCGCGAGTGCGGGCAAATGCCAGACGACGATTAGCAACGCTATCAGTCTTGGCAAGGGTGATCAGCGGTTCAACTACACGACGCAGCTCTTTTGCCTTAGGCAGAGTCGTCTTGATGATCTCATGACGAACCAGGGAGCTGGCCATGTTGCGGAACATTGCCTGACGATGGCTGCTGTTCCGGTTCAGTTGACGACCACTCAAACGATGGCGCATGACCTTATCCTTCTAACTAAATCTGTGAAACCCGTAATCTGGATTACTCGTCAGCGATGCTGGCGGGCGGCCAGTTCTCAAGGCGCATGCCAAGAGACAGACCACGGGAGGCCAACACGTCCTTGATCTCAGTCAGGGACTTCTTACCAAGGTTAGGAGTCTTAAGCAACTCAACCTCAGTACGCTGTACCAGATCACCAATATAGTGGATAGCTTCTGCCTTCAGACAGTTCGCAGAACGAACTGTCAGCTCCAAATCATCGACAGGACGTAGCAGAATCGGATCAAACTCGGGTTTCTCTTCTTTCTTCTCGGGCACGCTGACATCGCGCAGATCCACGAAGGCTTCCAGTTGCTCGGCCAGAATAGTGGCAGAACGACGGATGGCTTCTTCAGGATCCAGGGTACCATTGGTCTCCATGTCGATGACCAGCTTGTCCAAGTCGGTACGCTGTTCCACACGTGCTGCCTCAACATTGTAGGCAATACGAACGATGGGGCTGAACGCGGAGTCCAGCAGCAGGCGACCAATCGGACGCTCTTCGTCATCGTTGTGAACACGAGCAGAAGCAGGCACATAACCACGACCGCGCTGAACTTTCAGGCGCATGCTGATTTCAGCATTGGCACCAGTCAGGTGGCAGATTACGTGCTCCGGGTTTACGATCTCGACTTCATCACCGTGAGTGATATCACCAGCGGTAACGGGGCCTGTTCCAGACTTGGTCAGGGACAGAGTTACCTCGTCCTTGCCTTCCAGCTTCACAGCGATACCTTTCAGGTTGAGCAGGATTTCAAGAATGTCCTCCTGTACACCTTCTTTGCTGCTGTACTCATGCAGTACCCCGTCAATTTCGACTTCAGTAACTGCACAACCGGGCATAGATGACAGCAAAATACGACGCAGGGCGTTGCCCAGCGTGTGACCAAAGCCACGCTCAAGCGGCTCAAGAGTCACTTTCGCATGAGTCGGGCTAACTTGCTCGATGTCAACTAGCCGCGGTTTAAGAAAATCTGTTACAGAACCCAGCATTGTGTCCTCTCTTTAGAAGCTAGCTTTACTTGGAGTAAAGCTCGACGATCAGCTGTTCGTTAATGTCGGCAGACAGGTCGGAACGCTCTGGCAGACGCTTGAAAGCACCTTCCATTTTAGCGGCGTCAACCTCTACCCAAGTCGGCTTCTCACGCTGACCAGCAACTTCCAGGGAAGCTTTGATACGCGCTTGCTTCTTAGCCTTCTCACGAACGCAGATCACGTCCTCAGGGGAAACCTGGAAAGAAGGAATGTTCACAACGCGACCGTTTACCATGATGGCCTTGTGGCTCACCAGCTGACGAGATTCAGCACGGGTAGCGCCGAAGCCCATACGGTAAACAACGTTGTCCAAACGACCTTCCAGCAGCTGCAACAGGTTTTCACCGGTGTTACCCTTTTGACGGGCAGCGTCGCGGTAGTAGTTGCGGAACTGTTTTTCCAATACGCCGTAGATACGACGAACTTTTTGTTTCTCGCGCAGTTGAACACCGTAGTCGGACAGACGCGCTTTACGCGCACCGTGCTGACCAGGGGCGGTGTCAATCTTGCACTTAGAATCAATCGCACGAACACCAGACTTCAGGAAGAGGTCGGTGCCCTCACGACGGCTAAGCTTAAGCTTAGGACCGATATATCTTGCCATCTTCTTTCTCCAACAATCCTAGACCAAGTTGCTACTGCGTTATACGCGGCGCTTCTTGGGAGGACGACAACCGTTGTGCGGGATCGGAGTCACATCAGTAATATTAGTGATGCGGAAACCAGCCGCGTTCAGAGCGCGGATGGAAGACTCACGACCGGGACCCGGACCTTTGACCATGACTTCCAGGTTCTTCACGCCGTATTCTTTGGCGATCTCACCAGCACGCTCTGCAGCTACCTGGGCAGCAAACGGAGTGGACTTACGGGAACCACGGAAACCTGAACCACCAGAGGTAGCCCATGACAGAGCGTTGCCCTGACGGTCAGTAATGGTCACGATTGTGTTGTTGAAAGATGCATGAACGTGCGCAATACCGTCGCTCACTTGCTTTTTAACGCGCTTGCGAGCACGAGTCGGAGTTTTAGCCATTTTCTACCTTCCCGTTACTTCTTGATAGCCTTGCGCGGACCCTTACGGGTACGAGCGTTGGTCTTGGTACGTTGACCACGAACAGGCAGGCTACGACGGTGACGCAAACCACGGTAGCAACCCAGATCCATCAATCGCTTGATGTTCATGGAAATCTGACGACGCAGGTCACCTTCAACGGTGAATTTCCCTACTTGTTCACGCAGACTCTCGATCTGAGCTTCGTCCAGGTCTTTAATTTTCACATTCTCAGCGATACCGGCTGCGGCACAGATGGCCTTGGAGCGGGTACGACCGACGCCATAAATCGCAGTCAAAGCGATGACTGCATGCTTATGGTCAGGAATGTTAATGCCAGCGATACGGGCCACTATTCACTCCTACATATAGTAGATTACGACCACCACAAAGCCCGTGAGCGGATACGTGGCGGTCAACCAATACACAACAAAAGTTGGCTGGCTATATTAGCCAGCACAACTATTTGTTGCAAGTACTAACCGTAAAAAATTAGCCTTGGCGCTGTTTATGCTTTGGCTCGCTGCAAATCACACGCACCACACCGTGACGCTTGATGATTTTGCAGTTACGGCAGATTGCCTTAACGGAAGCACGAACTTTCATTGCTTAACTCCGTAACTACGCCGACCTTTAGCGGCCGTAGCCCTTCAGGTTGGCCTTCCTCAGGACGTCGCCATATTGATGAGACATCATATGGGTTTGTACCTGAGCCATGAAGTCCATGATAACTACCACGATAATCAGCAGCGAAGTGCCACCGAAGTAGAACTGTACGTTCCAGGCAGTCATCAAGAACTGGGGTACCAGACAGATAAAGGTTATATAGAGCGCACCTGCCAATGTCAGGCGAGTCATAACCTTATCGATGTAACGTGCTGTCTGCTCGCCCGGGCGAATCCCCGGGATAAAGGCTCCACTCTTCTTCAAATTATCTGCTGTCTCGCGGGGGTTGAACACCAGCGCGGTATAGAAGAAGCAGAAGAAGATAATGGCTGCTGCATACAGCATCTCGTAAAGCGGTTGACCCGGCTGCAGGACCATAGAGACCTGTTGCAGGATATCAGCTACTTTACCCTCGCCCTGACCAAACCAAGAGGTAATGGTCCCCGGGAAGAGGATGATACTGGATGCGAAAATCGCAGGAATCACACCGGCCATATTCACTTTCAACGGCAGGTGTGTGCTTTGCGCGGCGAATACCTGGCGGCCTTGTTGACGCTTGGCATAGTTAACGACGATACGACGCTGACCACGCTCCACGAACACCACAAAGTAAGTCACTGCGAAAACAATCAAGCCCAGCAACAACAACAGCAGGATGTGCAATTCCCCTTGACGTGCCTGTTCGGCCGTAGCGCCAATGGCATGCGGCAGACCAGCAACGATACCCGTGAAAATAATCAACGAGATACCATTACCAATCCCACGCTCGGTAATCTGTTCACCCAACCACATCAAAAACATGGTACCGGTGACCAGACTTACAACCGCTGTGAAATAGAAGCCTAAACCCGGATGAGTCACGAGTCCATGCATCATATTCGGCAGACCGGTTGCAATACCAATTGCCTGGAAAGTTCCCAAAACCAGCGTGCCCCAACGGGTATATTGGCTAATCTTGCGACGGCCGGATTCACCTTCTTTCTTGAGTTCAGCAAGAGCGGGGTGAACCACAGTCAGCAGCTGGATAATGATCGACGCCGAAATGTACGGCATGATCCCCAACGCAAGAATAGAAGCACGCGAGAGTGCACCACCACTGAACATGTTGAACATCTCAATGATGGTGCCCTTCTGTTGCTGGAACAACTCGGCCAGTACGGCGGCGTCAATACCAGGAATCGGCACATAAGAGCCTGCACGGAAAACGATAATCGCCCCGAGAACGAAGAGCAGACGGCTCTTCAGTTCACTCAGACCACCCTGTGCTTTAACATCCAATCCTGGTTTCTTAGCCATTGTACTGATTATTCCTCGATTTTACCGCCAGCGGCCTCGATGGCTGCACGTGCACCTTTGGTGACGGACAGACCACGAACGGTCACAGCACGGTCAATGTTGCCAGACAGAACAACTTTAGCGAATACGATGTTCTTAGTAACAACACCGGCTTGCTTCAGAGTGCTCAGATCGACCACATCACCTTCCACCATGGCGATTTCGTTCAGACGCACTTCGGCAGAAACCAAAGATTTGCGAGAGAAGAAACCGAACTTCGGCAGACGGATTTTCAAAGGCATCTGGCCGCCTTCGAAACCGTTGCGGACTTTGCCGCCACCGGAACGAGAGGTTTGGCCTTTAACACCACGACCACCAGTCTTGCCCAGGCCGGAGCCGATACCACGGCCACGACGTTGTTTTTCAGGCTTGGAACCAGCGGCCGGAGACAGAGTGTTCAGACGCATGCTTAGCCCTCCACCTTAACCATGTAATAAACCTGGTTGATCATGCCGCGTACGCAAGGAGTATCTTCCAGCTCAACGGTGTGACCAATGCGACGCAGACCCAGACCACGCAGAGTCGCCTTGTGCTTTGGCAGACGGCCGATAGAGCTGCGAGTTTGAGTTACTTTTACAGTGTTAGCCATGTCGCATTACCCCAGAATTTCTTCAACGCGCAGACCACGCTTGGCAGCGATCTGTTCCGGTGATTGACCGTGAACCAGAGCGTCTACAGTTGCGCGAACAACGTTGATTGGGTTGGTGGAACCGTAGGTCTTGGCCAGCACGTTGTGGATACCGGCAACTTCCAGAACAGCACGCATGGCGCCGCCTGCAATGATACCAGTACCTTGAGAGGCCGGCTTCATGAACACGGTGGAGCCAGAGTGAACACCACGCACCGGGTGGTGCAGAGTGCCGTTGTTCAGCTCAACCTTGTTCAGGTTACGCTTAGCCTGTTCCATTGCTTTTTGAATAGCAGCCGGAACTTCACGGGCTTTACCGTAACCGTAACCTACACGGCCGTTACCATCACCCACCACGGTCAACGCGGTGAAGGACATGATACGACCACCTTTAACAGTTTTCGAAACACGGTTTACTGCAATGAGCTTTTCTTGCAGTTCGCCGGCTTGAGATTCGACTTTAGCCATCTTCGACTCCTAGCTTAGAACTGAAGACCAGCGTCACGTGCGGCAGCTGCCAGAGCAGCAATGCGACCGTGATACTTGAAACCGGAACGATCGAAAGATACGTTCTGAACGCCTTTGGCAATAGCACGCTCAGCGATAGCTTTACCTACAGCGGTAGCAGCATCTGCATTACCGGTGTATTTCAGAGCTTCACTGATGGCTTTCTCTACTGTGGAAGCAGAGGCCAGAACTTCGGAACCGTTGGCTGCAATAACCTGCGCATAGATATGACGCGGGGTACGGTGAACAACCAGACGGGTGGCTCCCAGTTCCTGCATCTTTTTCCGAGCACGAGTAGCACGACGGAGACGAGCTGCTTTCTTGTCCATAGTGTTACCTTACTTCTTCTTAGCTTCTTTAGTACGCACTTGCTCGTTGGCATAGCGTACACCCTTGCCCTTGTAGGGCTCCGGAGCGCGGTAAGCACGGATATCGGCGGCGACTTGGCCAACCAGCTGCTTGTCGACGCCACGCAGAACGATTTCTGTAGCAGTCGGGCACTCAGCGGTCACACCAGCCGGCAGCGCATGCTCTACCGGGTGAGAGAAGCCCAGAGCCAGCGCAACAGCATTGCCCTTGATGGAGGCTTTATAACCTACACCAACCAGCTGCAGCTTGCGCTCGAAGCCTTGGGTAACACCGATTACCATGTTGTTGACCAATGCACGGGCAGTACCGGCCTGAGCGTCAGCACCAGCGATGCTGCCGCGCGGGGCGAACTTGAGTACATTGTCTTCTTTGGTCACTTCTACACCGGCGTGAATAGAGCGAACCAGAGAACCTTTACCACCTTTGATGGTCAGTTCCTGGCCGTTCAGAGTCACCTCTACGCCAGCAGGAATAGTGACGGGTGCCTTAGCAACACGAGACATTTCCTACCTCCTATTAAGCGACGTAGCAGATGATCTCACCGCCCATGCTTGCTTTGCGAGCAGCACGGTCAGTCATCACACCTTTAGACGTGGACACGATAGCAACACCGAGACCGCCCATAACTTTCGGCAGATCAGTAGTGCGCTTGTAAATACGCAGGCCTGGACGGCTTACGCGTTGGATCAGTTCTACAACTGGCTTGCCCTGGAAATATTTCAGTTCAATTTCCAGTTCCGGCTTCACGTCACCAGCTACGGAGTAGCCAGCGATGTAACCTTCTTCTTTCAGCACTTTGGCGATAGCCACTTTCAGCTTGGAAGAAGGCATGGAAACCGCAACTTTGCTCGCCGCCTGACCGTTACGGATGCGGGTCAGCATATCCGCGATCGGATCTTGCATGCTCATAAGTCTAACTCCCGAGATTCGTTACCAAGAAGCCTTCTTCAGGCCCGGAATTTCGCCCTTCATGGCATGCTCACGCACCTTGATGCGAGACAGGCCAAACTTGCGCAGGAAACCGTGCGGACGACCAGTAATATTGCAACGGTTACGCTGGCGGGACGGACTGGAATCACGGGGCAGCTGTTGCAGTTGCAGTACAGCATCCCAACGCGCTTCTTCAGAAGCGTTCATGTCAACGATGATAGCTTTCAGCTCGGCACGCTTGGTCGCGTACTTGGCTACCAGCTTGGCACGCTTTGCTTCGCGCGCTTTCATGGATGTTTTAGCCATAACCCTAACCTTACTTGCGGAATGGGAAGTTAAAGGCAGCCAGCAGAGCACGGCCTTCTTCATCGGTATTCGCGGAAGTGGTGATGGTGATATCCAGACCACGGACGCGATCGACTTTGTCATAGTCGATTTCCGGGAAGATGATCTGCTCACGCACGCCCATGGAGTAGTTACCACGACCATCGAACGCTTTAGCGTTCAGGCCACGGAAGTCACGGATACGCGGTACGGAGATGCAGATCAGCCGTTCCAGGAACTCCCACATACGCTCGCCACGCAGGGTTACTTTACAACCTATCGGGTAGCCTTCACGAATCTTGAAGCCCGCAACAGATTTGCGAGCTTTGGTGATCAGCGGCTTCTGACCGGAAATGGCAGCCATATCGGCAGCAGCATTTTCCAGCAATTTCTTGTCAGAGATCGCTTCACCAACACCCATGTTCAGGGTGATTTTCTCGATCCGAGGGACTTGCATGATAGTCTTGTAACCGAACTGCTTTGACAGTTCATTTACTACATCGGATTTGTAGTAATCATGCAGTTTCGCCATCGTTAAACTCCAATTACTTCACAAGTTCGCCGGTGGATTTGAAGAAACGGACTTTTTTGCCGTCTTCAATCCGGAAACCAACGCGGTCAGCTTTGCCAGTGGCAGAGTTGAACAGCGCTACGTTTGATACATCGATGGGGGCTTCTTTGGTGACGATACCGCCAGCCTGACCCAGTGCGGGTACCGGCTTCTGGTGTTTCTTCACCTGGTTGATGCCTTCAACGATTACCTTACCTTTTGCAATCAGGACTTGAGTGACTTTGCCACGCTTGCCCTTGTCTTTGCCGGTAAGTACGATCACTTCGTCTTCGCGACGGATTTTAGCTGCCATCGTTCGACTCCTTACAGTACTTCGGGTGCCAGGGACACAATCTTCATGAACTTCTCATTACGCAGTTCACGGGTCACCGGGCCAAAAATACGAGTACCGATTGGCTGTTGGTTGTTGTTAAGCAACACAGCCGCATTGTTGTCGAAACGGATGACAGAGCCGTCCGGACGACGAACGCCTTTACGGGTGCGTACGACCACCGCGTTATACACATCACCTTTCTTCACTTTACCGCGAGGAATAGCTTCCTTGATGGAAACCTTGATGATGTCGCCGATGCCGGCGTAACGGCGGTGCGAGCCACCCAGAACCTTAATACACATTACACTGCGAGCGCCGGAGTTGTCGGCAACACCCAGCATACTTTGCATCTGGATCATCTTAGTGCTCCGCTTTGTTTACTTCTTATCCCTGATGGGATCTGGCTGCCTTCAAAAGGCGCGAAACTATAACACAGGATTTTCAGAAAAGGTAGCCTAAAAAACAAACGGCCCCTGAAGGGGGCCGTTTGGACTACAAAGTACCGATTAGGCCTTTTCTAAGATCGCAACCAGGGTCCAGGACTTGGTCTTGGACAGCGGGCGGCATTCGCGGATTTCCACGAGATCGCCTGCTTTACACTCGTTGGTCTCGTCATGCACGTGCAGCTTGGTAGTGCGCTTGATGATCTTACCGTAGATCGGGTGCTTTACCTTGCGCTCGATAGCAACAGTGATGGACTTGTCCATCTTGTCGCTGATTACACGACCTTGCAGAGTACGGATCTTGTCAGTCATTACGCACCTGCCTTCTCAGTCAGTACAGTCTTGATACGTGCGACGTCACGACGCACTTGTTTCAGAGTGTGAGTCTGAGCCAGCTGGCCGGTGGACGCTTGCATGCGCATGTTGAATTGCTCACGCAGCAGGCCCAGCAGCTCCTGGTTCAGTTCTTCGACGCTCTTTTGACGCAGATCTTGGGCTTTCATCACATCACCGTCTTAATTACGAAAGTGGTCTGAACAGACAGCTTAGCTGCGGCCAGGGCAAACGCTTCACGCGCCAGAGCCTCAGGTACACCGTCCATCTCGTACAGAACCTTGCCAGGCTGGATCGGGCAAACCCAGTATTCCACGTTACCCTTACCTTTACCCATACGAACTTCGAGGGGCTTTTCAGTGATGGGCTTGTCCGGGAACACACGGATCCAGATCTTACCTTGACGCTTAACGTGACGGGTCATGGCACGACGGGCTGCTTCGATTTGACGAGCAGTCAGTTGACCACGGGATGTCGCCTTCAGGCCAAAGGTACCGAAGGATACTTCGTTACCAGAGGTGGCCAGACCGCGGTTACGACCCTTGTGGGTCTTGCGGAATTTAGTACGCTTAGGTTGCAACATTTACCGAATCTCCTTACTTAGCAGCGCGGCGCTTGTTGTCACGCTTGGGCTTTGCAGGAGCTTGCTCTTGAGCAGCGGCAGCGTTAACAGCAGCCAGACCGCCCAGAACTTCGCCCTTGAAGATCCAAACTTTAACGCCGATCACACCGTAAGTGGTGTGGGCTTCAGAAGTTGCGTAGTCGATGTCGGCACGCAGGGTGTGCAACGGCACACGACCTTCACGGTACCATTCGGTACGCGCGATTTCAGCGCCGCCCAGACGACCGGAAACTTCCACTTTGATGCCCTTGGCACCCAGGCGCATTGCGTTCTGTACGGCGCGCTTCATAGCACGACGGAACATTACACGACGCTCCAGCTGGGAAGTGATGCTGTCGGCAACAAGTTTGCCATCCAGCTCCGGCTTGCGGACTTCGGAAATGTTGATCTGAGCAGGCACGCCAGCAATAGTGGCTACAGCTTTGCGCAGTTTCTCAACGTCTTCGCCTTTCTTACCGATGACAACACCCGGACGAGCGGTGTGAATGGTCACACGGATGCTCTTGGCCGGACGCTCAATGGTGATCTTGGACAAGGACGCGTTTTTCAGTTCCTTGGTCAGGAACTGGCGTACTTGAAAATCGCTGTACAGGTTGTCAGCGAAGTCTTTGGTGTTCGCGAACCAGGTAGAATTCCAAGGCTTGGTAATACCCAGGCGAATGCCATTAGGATGTACTTTCTGACCCATTGCTTATCTCCCAGCCTTAGCGTCGGATACCACTACAGTGATGTGAGCGGTACGCTTGAGGATACGATCCGCACGACCTTTGGCACGCGGACGGATGCGCTTCATGGAGGGACCTTCGTCGACCATGATAGTAGCAACACGCAGCGCATCGATATCGGCGCCTTCGTTGTGCTCAGCGTTTGCAATGGCAGATTCCAGCACTTTCTTAACCAGCACAGCAGCCTTTTTCGGGCTGAAGGTCAGGATATTCAGAGCCTTGTCTACGGACAGACCACGTACTTGATCGGCTACCAGACGAGCTTTCTGGGCAGAAGTACGGGCATAACGGTGTTTAGCGATAGCTTCCATCATTTATCCCTTAGCGCTTCTTAGCCTTCTTATCAGCAGCATGGCCGCGATAAGTACGAGTCGGTGCGAATTCACCCAGTTTGTGACCGATCATTTCTTCGGTAACGAAAACCGGAACGTGCTGACGACCATTATGGACAGCGATGGTCAAACCGATCATGTTCGGGATGATCATTGAACGACGGGACCAGGTCTTAACCGGCTTTTTATCCCCGCTTTCCACCGCTTTCTCTACCTTCTTCAGCAAGTGCAGGTCAATAAATGGACCCTTCTTGAGAGAACGTGGCATGGTGATTCCTCTATGTTAACAATTACTTGTTACGACGACGTACGATGTACTTGTCGGTACGCTTGTTCTTACGGGTCTTGAAGCCTTTAGCCTTCTGGCCCCATGGGGACACAGGCTGCATGCCTTTGTTACGACCCTCACCACCACCGTGCGGGTGATCAACCGGGTTCATCGCCATACCGCGAACGGTCGGACGAATACCACGCCAGCGGTTTGCACCGGCTTTACCCAGTTGACGCAACATGTGCTCGGAGTTACCGACTTCACCGATGGTAGCGCGGCACTCGGCCAGAACTTTACGTACTTCGCCGGAACGCAGACGCAGAGTTACATAGTTACCTTCACGAGCCAGGATCTGGATGAAAGTACCAGCGGAACGAGCCAGCTGGGCACCTTTACCAGGCTTCATCTCTACAGCGTGAACGGTAGAACCAACCGGGATGTTGCGCATCGGCAGGGCGTTACCTACCTTGATGGCTGCATCAGCACCAGAAGCGATTGCGTCACCAGCTTTCAGGCCTTTCGGAGCCAGGATGTAACGACGCTCACCGTCTGCATACAACACCAGAGCGATGTTAGCGGTACGGTTAGGATCGTATTCCAGGCGCTCTACTTTAGCCGGGATACCGTCTTTGTCGCGTTTGAAGTCGACGATACGGTAGTGCTGCTTGTGACCACCACCGATATGACGGGTAGTGATACGGCCGTTGTTGTTACGACCACCGGACTTGCTTTTGCTGTCCAGCAGAGCGGCAAAGGGCTTACCCTTGTACAGCTCTTGATTGACGATCTTGACGACGTGACGGCGGCCCGGAGAAGTAGGCTTGCACTTAACGATTGCCATTTTTGAGAACTCCTCTTACTCGGCTGCGCCCATGAAGTCGATGTCCTGACCAGCTTTCAGGGTCACATAAGCCTTTTTCCAATCGGAACGACGGCCTACACGCGCACCTGAGCGCTTGGTCTTACCCTTCATGTTCAGGGTACGGACGGTCTCAACTTCGACCTCGAACAGTTTCGCAACTGCAGCTTTGACTTCCGCCTTGGTGGCATCAACAGCAACTTTGAACACGATAGTGTTCTGCTTTTCTGCGACCATGGTGCTCTTTTCAGAGATGTGCGGAGCCTTCAGAACTTTCAACAGACGTTCTTCGCGGATCATGCCAGCATCTCCTCGATTTGCTTAACTGCGTCAGCAGTCATCAGAATCTTGTCGAAGGCGATCAGGCTGACCGGGTCGATACCGGCAACATCACGCACGTCGACCTTGTACAGGTTGCGAGCAGCCAGGAACAGGTTCTCATCGACTTCAGCAGTCACGATCAGAACGTCAGTCAGTTCCATCTCTTTCAGCTTGGCGATCAGTTCTTTGGTCTTCGGCGCTTCGATGCCGAATTTCTCGACAACGATCAGGCGCTCTTGACGTACCAGCTCGGACAGAATGCTACGGATAGCGCCGCGGTACATCTTCTTGTTTACTTTCTGGCTGTGATCTTGCGGCTTAGCAGCAAAAGTCACACCACCGGAACGCCAGATGGGCGAACGGATGGAGCCAGCACGGGCACGACCAGTACCCTTCTGACGCCACGGCTTTTTGCCGCCACCAGACACTTCAGAGCGAGTCAGCTGCGCACGAGTACCCTGACGGGCACCAGCGGCATATGCAACGACGACCTGGTGAACCAGAGCTTCGTTGAATTCGCGCCCGAAGGTAGTCTCGGAAACTTCAAGAGCGCTCTTGGCGTCTTTCATTACCAATTCCATTACTATCTCCTCAGACGTTACGCTTTGACGGCAGGTTTGACGATCACGTTGCCGTTGGTTGCACCCGGTACTGCGCCTTTGATGAGCAGCAGGTTGCGTTCAGCGTCAACACGAACCAGTTCCAGGTTCTGAGTCGTTACACGCTCAGCACCCATGTGACCAGCCATCTTTTTGCCCTTGAATACACGACCCGGAGTCTGGTTCTGACCGATAGAACCCGGAACGCGGTGAGACAAGGAGTTACCGTGGGTCATATCCTGGGTGCGGAAGTTGTGGCGCTTAACAGTACCAGCAAAGCCTTTACCTTTGGATGTGCCAGTAACGTCTACCAGCTTAACGTCAGCGAGAAGATCTACTTTCAGCTCGCTACCAACAGTGAAAGTTTCACCGTTGTTCAGGCGGAATTCCCACAGACCGCGACCGGCTTCTACACCAGCTTTGGCGAAGTGGCCAGCTTCCGGCTTGGTCACACGGCTGGCTTTTTTGGCGCCAGTGGTAACCTGAATAGCGTTGTAGCCGTCGGTTTCTACAGATTTGACCTGAGTTACACGGTTAGCTTCAACTTCGATAACAGTCACCGGGATAGAAACGCCATCTTCAGTGAAGATGCGAGTCATACCCACTTTGCGACCTACAAGACCGATTGTCATTGTTATCAACCTCTTTCCGTAATTAACCCAGGCTGATCTGGACGTCTACACCAGCTGCCAGATCCAGACGCATCAGGGCGTCTACGGTCTTGTCAGTCGGCTCAACGATGTCTACCAGACGCTTGTGAGTGCGGATCTCGTACTGATCACGCGCATCTTTGTTGACGTGCGGGGAGATCAGGACGGTGAAGCGCTCTTTGCGAGTCGGCAGCGGAATAGGACCGCGAACCTGCGCGCCAGTGCGCTTTGCAGTTTCAACGATTTCCGCAGTGGATTGATCAATCAGGCGATGATCAAAAGCCTTCAGGCGGATACGGATTCTTTGGTTCTGCATTGACAGAGCTCCAATAGATAAAAGAACATAAATCAACACCGCCCGACCGAGATTTCTCCCGCCAGAGGTGTGATTTTTCACGTTTCCTCCCATATCGGGAGGACTGTATGGCTGGTCTCTGCAAGCAGTAAACTCAGCAGCAGACATATCGTCTGGCTTACCTCATGGGTAAGCGGAGGGGATTATACGGATTTTTTCAATTTGCGCAAGAGAGGGCGAACAGATTGTGCACAATTTTCTGTGACAGATGGATCTCTGTCACCGTCCCCGAAAAGGCACATCCATGACAGGAATCACCTCAAGGAATGTCCGGCGTCACGACAAGCTCGTTAATGGGCTGATAGACTGCCGCTTTCTTCCGTTCATGACACGACAGCAATGATCAAAGATCAAAAGAAAGCCTACCAGTACGCACTCTGCGCCGTGGCGCTCTGGTCCACGGTGGCAACGGCCTTCAAGATTTCCCTCACCTATTTTGCGCCGGTGCAACTGCTGCTGGTTGCGGCGCTAACCTCGACCCTGCTGCTGGGCACCATAGTGCTCAAGCAGGGCAAACTGCCGCTGCTCTGCAGCTATCTGCGCAGCCGCCCGCTCTATTACCTGATGCTGGGGGTGATGAATCCCTTCCTTTATTACCTGCTGCTGTTCAAAGCCTATGATCTGCTGCCGGCCCAGCAGGCACAGACCCTCAGCTACACCTGGGCCATCACCCTCACGCTGCTCTCGGTGCCATTCCTCGGCCAGACCCTGCGCCGCCGCGACGGAGTGGCTATCGTGCTCGGTTATTTCGGGGCGCTGGTCATTGCCACCAAGGGGGATGTCTTCGGACTGCACTTTGACAATCCCCTGGGGGTGGCACTGGTGCTGCTCTCGACCCTGATCTGGGCCAGCTACTGGATCCTCAATACCCGCAATCAGGGGGACCCCGTCGTCAGCCTGCTGCTTGGTTTCATTATCAGCCTCCCCTTCATCGTGCTCGCCACCTGGCTGCTGGCCGACTTCCAGCTGACCGCCTGGCAAGGCTGGCTGGGCGCCATTTATGTCGGGATCATCGAGATGGGATTTGGCTTCGTGCTCTGGCTGATGGCGATGCGCCATGCCACCAACACTGCGCCCATCAGCAACCTTATCTTCATCTCGCCATTTGCCTCGCTGGTGCTGCTCAACCTGCTGGTTGGCGAGGCGATCCACCCAGCCACCCCCATCGGGCTGGGATTGATCGTGGCGGCCCTGCTGATCCAGCAGCTGAGATATGGCAAGCGCTATCGCAAGGCGGCCACCACCACTCCAGAGAAAGTGGTCTGATCATGCAAAAGGGCGTATCCACCGATACGCCCTTCTTTCAATCCATCCATTCCTGCGGCTGATGTTTCGGCAATCGCACCTCAACCAGCAAACCGCCGAACTCCGAACTCCCCAACCGGATAGTGCCGTGGTGCTGGGCGACTATCTTGGCCACAATCGCCAGACCAAGACCGCTACCACCGACGGTGCGTGCCACATTGCCCTGGGTGAAGGGCTTGAGTACCCGTGCATAATCCTGCTCGGGAATACCGGGGCCATCATCTGACAGGCGCAAGCGCACCCAGTGACCATCGTCCTTCAATTCGGCATGCAGCCTGCTCGCCCCATAACGCAGCGAGTTGCTTGAGAGGTTGTTCAACACCCGTCGCATGCTGACCGGATTGCAGGCCACCCGCACCGCATCCTGCGGCAGCGCCAGTTCCACCTCCAACCCCTGCTCCGAGTAGATCAGCAAGGTATCGTGCACCAGCTGGGTCAGGTCGATCGGCATCAGGTCCTGCCCCTCATCCGGGCGGATATAGTCAATAAACTGATCGATGATGGCATTGGACTCATCAATATCGGAATTGATGCTCTCCTTGAGGTACTCGTCACCGGACGACATCATCTCGGTGGCCAACCGGATGCGAGTCAGCGGGGTGCGCAGATCGTGGGAAACCCCCGCCATCATCAGGTTACGCTCCTCGATCAGGCTCTTGATGGAGTGCGACATGTGGTTGAAGGTGCGGGTCAGCCGCCGCACTTCCCGTGATCCCAACTCCCCCAGCGCCTCGGGGAAATGCCCCTTGGCCACGGCCACCGCGCCAGCCTCGAGATCCTCGAGCGGGCGCACCAGCTGGCGGGCAAAGCGCCAGGCCGCAAACAGGGTGATCACCAGCAACACGCTCAGATAGATGATGAGGGGTTCGATATCGTCATCTTCAATCTCGGTCAGCGGGATCCGCACCCAGATTTTGCTGGCCTGCGGCGGCTGGATCCAGATGATGTAGTGATCCTGGATCTCGACCCGCACCTTGGCCGGGCCACCCAGTTCGCGGCTGATGTTCTCCTCCAGATAGGGGTATGGCTTGGCATCGTTGAAGCCATGCTGCACCGCCTCGCTCTGGGTATAGATGTCGGTGCCGGTCGTCACATAGACCAGCGCCTCGGCATCTTCACTCAGCGCCAGCTGCTCGGTATTGACCGGAAAGATCAGTTTGACCTGATTGGCCAGCAAGTGACTGATCTGCTTGACGGTGGGCGCCAGCAGATAGTTGTAGAAGGTGACGTAGGAGACCGCTTGATAGACCACCAGAACGGCGGCCAGAAACCAGAGCATGCGCGAGAACATGCTGCCGACCTTTTTCATGCACCGTCACCATCTGGCACGAACACATACCCCAGACCCCAGACGGTCTGCAGATAGCGGGGCTGGGCCGGATCCTGCTCCAGCAGGCGGCGCAGGCGAGAGACCTGCACGTCGATGCTACGCTCGGTGGCGGTGTATTCGCGGCCACGGGCCAAATTCATCAGCTTGTCGCGGGAGAGCGGCTCGCGCGGATGGCTGACCAGCACCTTGAGCACCGCAAATTCACCGCTGGTGAGCGCCATCGGCTCACCATCCCGGTTCAGCTCGCGGGTCGCCAGATTGAGCTGGAAGGCCCCGAAGTTGACCACCTTCTCTGCGGCAGAGGGGGCCCCCGGCAACTCGACGGTATGGCGGCGTAACACGGCACGGATCCGTGCCAGCAATTCGCGGGGATTGAACGGCTTGGGCAGATAGTCATCAGCCCCCATCTCGAGCCCGACGATGCGATCCACTTCATCCCCCTTGGCGGTGAGCATCAGCACCGGGATCTGGTTGCCCGCTTCCCGCAGACGACGGCAGATGGAGAGCCCATCCTCCCCCGGCAACATCAGGTCGAGCACCATCAGGCTGAAGTTTTCACGAGTCAGCAAGCGATCGGCCTGTTCGCCATTGGCCACGCCGCGCACCACGAATCCCTGCTCGGTGAGATAGCGCTCCAACAGGGAACGTAATTTCAGATCATCGTCCACGACCAGGACCTTATATTGCTGCTGACTCATTGCTTTGCCTCTTATTCTTTAGCTGCCCCCAATACTAGGGGGGGATATCACGGGAGCAAAGCATAAATATGTTACCGGTTATTACCCATCCCGAGAGCGTGACGGCCATCAAGTCACCGCCCCTCGCCACCACCCTCTTGAGGGACCCAGCCAGACCAGTACGATTTATCTCGACAGAAAAGGGACAAAAGCTAATATTCCCGAGCAGTTAGCGATGATTACCCCTCTTTGACCAGGTCCGCATCACCATGAAGACAAAGCTGATCACCCGCGAAGGCTATAACAAGCTGAAAGAAGAGCTCGATTTCCTCTGGCGTCAGGAGCGCCCCGAGGTCACCAAGAAGGTGGCATGGGCTGCCAGCCTGGGGGATCGCAGTGAAAATGCCGACTACCAGTACAACAAGAAGCGACTGCGGGAGATCGACCGGCGGGTACGCTACC
Source organism: Aeromonas sp. YN13HZO-058 (assembly GCF_001921245.1). Lineage (NCBI taxonomy): Bacteria > Pseudomonadati > Pseudomonadota > Gammaproteobacteria > Aeromonadales > Aeromonadaceae > Aeromonas > Aeromonas sp. YN13HZO-058. The sequence goes on from NZ_MQSY01000060.1 coordinate 18,189, forward strand.
TGCGTAAATGCCTCGAAGAGCTGGGGATCGTCGACTATGCCCCCGCACAGGAGGGCAAGGTGTTCTTCGGCGCCTGGGTCGAAGTGGAAAACGAAGAGGGCGAGACCAAACGTTTTCGCATCGTCGGCTATGACGAGATCTTCGAGCGCAAGGATTACATCTCCATCGACTCCCCCATGGCCCGCGCCCTGCTCAAGAAAGAGGTCGGGGACGAAGCCATCGTCCGTACGCCAGTGGGTGACGTCTGCTGGTATATCAACGAGATCAGCTACCCCAAATAGTCGGACTGCTGGCGGGCGGCTGCAACAGGCACATCCTGAGCAGCAGGTGCCAAGGCAAGATAAGCGCCCTCCCCTGCGGCCCCATCAATCTGCGTGACGGTGACCTCGGCGCAGGGTGGCATCCCGCTACACGACCCCATATAGTGCTCACACTTGGCGCCTGATGGCGCGGACTCGACCACAGAGGCCCTCAACAACATCATGATGCAAACCATAGAGAGACAGATTGCCGGTGAGCTCAATGCTCGCCCGGAGCAGGTGCAGGCCGCGGTACGCCTGCTGGATGAAGGCTCGACCGTGCCATTTATCGCCCGTTACCGTAAAGAGGTGACCGGCGGTCTGGACGACAGCCAACTGCGTACTCTGGAGAGCCGCCTCGGCTATCTGCGTGAGCTGGAAGATCGCCGTCAGGTGATCATTCGCTCCATCGAGGAGCAGGGCAAGCTGACCCCCGAGCTGGCCCGCGAATTGAACGGCGCCGACAGCAAGACCCGGCTGGAAGATCTCTACCTCCCCTACAAGCCCAAACGCCGCACCAAAGGGCAGATGGCGATCGAAGCCGGGCTGGAGCCGCTGGCCAACCTGCTGCTCAGCGACCCCATGCAGGATCCCGAGCAGGCGGCTGCCGCCTTCCTCAATGTCGAATTGGGCATTGCCGACAGCAAGGCCGCCCTCGACGGCGCCCGCTATATCCTGATGGAACGCTTCGCCGAGCAGGCCGACCTGCTGGAGAAGCTGCGCGACTACCTGTGGCAGAACGCCACCCTGCGCGCCCGCGTGGTGGCAGGCAAGGAGCAGGAAGGGGCCAAGTTCAAGGATTACTTCGAACACGACGAACCGCTGCACAAGGCCCCCTCTCACCGGGTACTGGCCATGCTGCGCGGCCGCAACGAGGGGATCCTCAATCTGGCGCTGATCACCGGTGACGATGAGAGTGCCAGCCCCTGCGAAGGGATCATTGCCCACCACCTCAAGCTCAATCTGCAGAACCGCCAGGCCGGCAAATGGCTGCAAGGGGTGGTGAGCTGGACCTGGAAGATCAAGCTGTCGCTGCAAATGGAGACCGAACTGATCGGTCGCATCCGCGAATCAGCCGAAGACGAGGCGATCAAGGTGTTCGCCATGAACCTCAAGGATCTGCTGATGGCGGCCCCGGCGGGCATGCGCTGCACCATGGGGCTGGATCCGGGCATCCGCACCGGGGTCAAGGTAGCCGTAGTGGATGCCACCGGCAAACTGGTCGATCACGCCACCATCTATCCGTTCGAACCGAAACGTCAGATTGATCAAAGCCTCAAGACCCTGAGCGAGCTGTGCCAGAAACACAAGGTCGAGCTCATCAGCATCGGCAACGGCACCGCCTCGCGGGAGACCGACCGACTGGTCAGCGATCTGTTCGAGCGCTACCCGGCCGCCAAGGCGCAGAAGATAGTAGTGAGCGAAGCAGGTGCCTCGGTCTACTCCGCCTCCGAGCTCGCCTCTCTGGAGTTCCCGGATCTCGACGTCTCGATCCGTGGCGCCGTCTCCATCGCCCGTCGCCTGCAAGACCCGCTGGCCGAGCTGGTCAAGATCGACCCCAAGAGCATCGGGGTGGGCCAGTATCAGCACGACGTCGGCCAGAGCCAGCTGGCCCGCCGACTGGATGCGGTGGTCGAGGATTGCGTAAACGCGGTCGGCGTGGATGTGAACACCGCCTCGGTCGCCCTGCTCAATCGAGTTTCCGGCCTATCCCAGACGCTGGCCCAGAACATCGTCGCCTACCGGGACGAGCACGGCGCCTTCAAGAGCCGTCAGCAGTTGCTGAAAGTGAGCCGACTAGGCCCCAAAGCGTTCGAACAGTGCGCTGGCTTTCTGCGCATCCGCGGCGGCAGCAATCCCCTCGACAGCTCGGCGGTACATCCGGAGTCCTATCCGGTGGTGGAGCGGATCCTCGCCAGGCTGGAACAGACTGTGGAGAGCCTGCTCGGCAACAGCAGCCTGCTGCGCAGCCTGAAACCGGCCGACTACACCGATGAGCAATTCGGCATGCCCACCGTCACCGACATCATCGGCGAGCTGGACAAGCCGGGCCGCGACCCGCGCCCCGAGTTCAAAACCGCGACCTTCAAGGACGGGGTGGAGAAGATCAGCGATCTGGTGCCCGAGATGGTGTTGGAAGGGGTGGTCACCAACGTCACCAACTTCGGCGCCTTCGTTGATATCGGTGTTCATCAGGATGGGCTGGTGCACATCTCCTCCCTGACCGACCGCTTCGTCAAGGATCCCCGCGAGGTGGTCAAGGCGGGCGACATTGTGCGGGTCAAGGTGCTGGAAGTGGACGCCCCGCGCAAGCGGATCAGCCTCACCATGCGCCTCGACGAAAAGGCAGGGCAACCCGCCCGCAAGCCGGCTGAAGCGCGCACCAGTAGCGCGGGCAACACCAAGCCAAGAAATGAGCCGCGGCAAAGCACCCCTATGGGTGGCGCCATGGGCAACGCCTTCGCGGCGGCGCTCTCCAAAGCGAAAAAGTAACGAAACCTTCCAGAAACCCTCTGAATGCAAAAAGCCCCGCAAGGGGCTTTTTTACACGCGAAGCTCAGGATTACTGGGCCAGGGCGGCAAGAATGCTCTCGGGCTCTCCATGCTGGGCCAGCACCTCCCGCAGTCGATTGAATGCCTTGCAAGCCTCTTGCGGATACTTGCCGTAAGAGACGACGCCGGTGTGGCTCCAGCCAGCCGCCAGCATGACTTTCTTCTTGAAATGGGTTCCTTCGGTTCCCCCTCCTCCGAGCTGCATCAGAAACTGCTCCATCTGCAGGTGGGGGGGCGGTACACGGGAGAAGGTGGTGAAATCTTCCGCTTTGACTTCATCGAAATGCATGACAGCTCCTGTGAAATTGGAATGGGCCTGATCTTCAGATTAGTTGCAAAACAGGTCACACAGCTGAAAGTTTGGTGAGGGTGATTCAGATATGCAGGCTGAGGGACTGGTTAGTGGCCGGGCTGACGGCCTGCTGATAGCGTCCGGCGATGACGCTGTTGCGCTTGTCCATATAGGCGCTCAGCACACCGCCCGATTTCGCGCTCTGCTCGGCCATCAGCTCTTTGCGCGCCTTGGCTTCACTCGCGGCGGCGCTGCGCGCGACGGCCAGATCCTGCGCGGAGGGCTCGGCAGGCGCCAGTGCCGCAGAGCGGATCTGCTGCATTTTGGCGATGGTGGCGGCAGGATCACCGGGTACGGCACTGGTATCGATCTGGACTTCGCCACCCGTCGCATAACGCTTGCCATCCGGCCCCTGCGTAAACTGATAGGTGGGCGAGCTGGCGTACTCACCCCCCGCTGACTGGTGGGCCTGCTCGTGGGTGCGCACCTCCTGATCACGCTCGGTCAGATCCTGAACCTGCTGCTCTTGCCGCTGTTGTTGCTCCTGCTGTTTGGGATCTTGCTGTTTGCGCTGACCATCCTCACCGGTTGCCGCGACAAAGCGATTGTCTGGCAATGTCGTCGGCGCCGGTTGCCCGGTTTCACGGCTGTTCTGGGAGGTCTGATTGCTGGAGGCCTGACCGGCTTTGGATTTCTCTTTCTGGGAGCCGACTTCGGATTCGGCACTTGAGGCTTGACCCTGTCGGGCCTGCGGGATCAGTTCTGCCCGGCGATTATCCGTCCTGGCCGCTTCCACCTGGGGTTGCAGCTGTGTCGGAATAAGGGGGGGCAGACTGACATTGATGTTCATCTCACACCCGGATGTCGATCAGGGTTCCCATCATATCGCTGGCGGTCTGCACTACCTTGGCGGAAGCGCCAGCCTGCTGCTCGGCCACCTTGAGATTGACAAGTTCATCGGTCACTTGCACCTGATCCCCGCTGGGGGTGTTGAGGCGGGCGATCTGACTGGATGCCTTGTCGGCAATCTGCTCGGCTCGCTGAAATCCCTGTACCCCGCTGTTGAAAGCAGAATCAATACGCATGGTGTTACTCCTCTGATCATAGCTTAATTATCCGCCAGACCAGAGGATTAATGAAGCTTGCCGGCTGTTTTTTAGCCAACAAAATCTCGAACGATTTCAATGAATTCGGCAGGGTGGGAGATAAAAGGTGCGTGTGAGGCCTTATTGAGGGTCACGCTGCGGCTGGCAGGGTAGAGATCATCCAGCAGGGGAATGGCGGCCTTGGGCACCAATGAATCCAGTCGGCCATAGATCCGCAACCAGGGCAGATCCAGCTCCCGCAGCGGTTCGCGCAGGTCAATGTCGGCCAATAGCGTCAGTCCGGCCTCGAGTGCGGCAAACTGAGGCGACGGGCGCTCGGCCAGCCAGTGGCGCAACTGGCGGATATCGTCCCGGGCATGTGCGCTGCCCATCGCCTGGATCGCCAGAAAACGCTCTATGGTCTGGCGAAAATCCCCAGCCAGCATCTGGTTGAAACCGATCAACACCTTGGGGGCGATCCCGGGCCACTCGTCGCGGGCCATGAAACAGGGGGAGCTGGCCACGGTGACGAGGGAGTGCAACCGCTCGGGATGAGTCAGCGCTAGCTGGCTTGCCACCAGACCACCGAGCGACCAGCCAAGCAGATGGCACTTCTCTGGCAACACGGTGGCGATCTGCTCCGCCAACCATGGCAGGCTATAATCGACGCCCTCGGCCAGCGGGCTGTTACCAAAGCCGGGCAAGTCCACCAGATGAACCCGATAGTGGGATGCCAATTGCTGGGCAATGCCATGCCAGACCGCACCATTCATCCCCCAACCGTGCAACAGCACCAGATCGGGCCCCTGGCCAAACTGCTCTACCGATATGCTCATCTAGACTCAAGATCCCTGTTCATGCTCTTGGGGTCAGCATGTTAAAGCGACTGCTCGCTAAAGCAAGCCCGCTGCTCGGCAGCCACGGCGACTGGCAAGGGAGCTGCCTGCTCTGTCATCAGCCTTGCGACCACGAGCCCCTGCTCTGCAGCTGGTGTCGGCAGGCGTTGCACCAGTCACAGCCAAGATGCCGCCTCTGCGCCGCACCGCTGGCTGACTATATAGAAGAGAGCATACCGGTCTGCGGCCGCTGCCAGCGCAGGCCTCCCCCCTGGGAGCGGTTACAGGTGATCGGTGACTACCAGGCCCCCTACCCCATGCTGATCCCCAGGCTCAAATATTCCGGCCAGATCCTGCTGGCACCGCTACTGGCACGCCTCTTGGCCGATCATCTGGATAGCCGCGAGCCGCCGGAGGCGATCATTCCGGTTCCCCTGCACTGGTGGCGGCAGTGGCGGCGCGGTTTCAATCAGGCGGAGGAGATCGCGCAAGCCCTTGGCGAACTCACCGGCATTCCCTGCGACAACACCCGGTTGCAGCGCATCAAGGCGACTCCGCAGCAAACAACCCTGAGTGCCGGGCAACGGCGGCGCAATCTGCGCGGGGCATTCCGGATCCGCCCCCACCACTATCGCCATGTCGCCCTGCTCGATGACGTCGTGACTACCGGCGCCACCGCCGGTCAGCTCAGCCGTCTGCTCCATGAGAGCGGCATCACAAAGGTGGAAGTGTGGGCAATCTGTCGAACCCTTCGGCACAGCAAGTAGCCATCGGCATGCTACCCAAGCATTAATAACCGCGTTATCATGAATACCCTAGTCGTACACTCAGGTTTATGAGGATAGTGATGATCAGCATTTCCGACGCCGCCCAGGCCCATTTCCGTAAACTGCTGGAAAAACAGCCTGATGGCACCAATATCCGGGTGTTTGTGGTCAATCCGGGAACCCAGAATGCCGAGTGTGGCGTATCGTATTGCCCGCCCGATGCCGTGGACCCGGAAGATCAACACCTGCCCTTCAGCGGCTTCGACTGCATGGTCGATCCCCTGAGCGCCCCCTTCCTGGTGGATGCCACCATCGATTTCGTGACCGATCAGATGGGCTCCCAGCTCACCCTGAAGGCACCGAACGCCAAAATGCGTAAAGTGGCCGACGACGCGCCGCTGATCGAGCGCATCGAGTACGTGTTGATGTCCGAAGTGAACCCCATGCTGGCCGGTCACGGTGGCAAGGTCACCCTGGTTGAGCTGACCGAGGACAAACTGGCCATTCTGCAGTTTGGCGGCGGTTGTAACGGTTGCTCCATGGTCGATTACACCCTGAAAGAGGGGATCGAGAAGCAGCTGCTGGAGAAGTTCCCGGGCGAGCTCAACGGCGTGAAAGATGCCACCGAGCACCAGCGCGGCGACCACTCCTACTACTGATTTGTTGCCCTTGCGGCGCAAAGAAAAGGCCCCGCCATCTGGCGGGGCCTTTTGCATGGGCAATCGGCAGATTACTCGTCCTTCTTGTCCCGCGACAGCAGGGCGATGGCCGCCTCTTTCGGGTTCTTACCCTCGTAGAGCACCTTGAAGATCTGCTCGCAGATGGGCATCTCGACGCCGCAGCGGGCCGCCAGCAGATGCACCTCTTTGGTGTTGCGATACCCCTCCACCACCTGACCGATCTCGGTCATGGCAGTGTTCACATCCTTGCCAGCCCCGAGGGCCAGCCCGAAGCGACGGTTGCGCGACTGGTTGTCGGTACAGGTGAGCACCAGATCCCCGAGCCCCGCCATCCCCATAAAGGTTTTGGCATCGGCACCGAGGGCTGCACCCAGACGCTGCATCTCCACCAGACCCCGAGTGATCAGCGCAGTTCTGGCATTGGCGCCAAACCCGAGCCCGTCGGAGAGACCGGCACCGATGGCGATGACGTTCTTCACCGCACCACCCAGCTGCAGACCGACGAAGTCCGGATTGGTATAGACCCGGAACGAGCGGCCACAGTGCAGCAGATGGGAGAGATCATCAGCGAACTCGTCGTGGGTCGAGGCGACCGAGATGGCGGTCGGCAGACCGGCAGCCAGCTCCTTGGCGAAGGTGGGGCCGGAGATCACCGCCAGCGGTATCTCGTCACCCAGCACGTCGCGGGCCACATCCTGCAGCAGACGGCCACTGTCCGGCTCCAGACCCTTGGTGGCCCAGGCGATACGGGTATCGGGGCGCAGGAAGGGCTTGATCCGGGTCAGTACATCACCAAATACATGGCTCGGCACGACCAGCAGCAGCACGGGGGCAGCTTGTACCGCACGTTGCAGATCCGCAGTCAGCTCCAGAGCGACAGGAAAAGGGACATCAGGCAAAAATGCCTTGTTGCAGCGGTCTTGTTCCAGCTCGGCAACATGAGCGGGGTCGTGACCCCACAGCAGGGTCGGATGACCGTTGCGCGCTAGAGAAATGGCAAGGGCGGAGCCATAAGACCCCGCCCCCAAGACCGAGATAGCGATCTGGTCAGCCATTATCAGGCTTCCGCAGTCGCCTGCTGGGCCTGTGCTTGCGCCATGTGCTGGGCAAACAGGGCATCGAAGTTGACCGGTGCCAGGTTCAGCTGCGGGAAGGAACCCTTGCTCACCAGGTTGGACACCGCTTCGCGGGCATACGGGAACAGGATGTTCGGGCAGAAAGCAGCCAGGCAGTGAGCCAGTTGCGGCTCCGGCAGGTTACCGATGGTGAAGATACCGGCTTGCTGTACTTCGCACAGGAAGGCAGTTTCGGTTTCCAGTTTGCAGGTCACGGTCAGGGTCAGCACAACCTCGTACACGTTGTCAGCCAGGATGTTGGTCTTGGTATCCATATCCAGCTTGACGTCCGGCTGCCACTCTTTCTGGAAGATGTGCGGGGTGTTCGGCGCTTCGAAAGAGACATCCTTGGTGTAAACACGCTGGATGTGGAATTCCGGTTGTACTTCCTGGTTGTTGATCTCGTCAGCCATTTCGTTTGATTCCTTGTTATATGGATAAGTGGGCTCAGGCCCTGCTTAAATCAGCGTTTCTTGGTTACCGGCAGATTTTCTGCACGCCATTGGGCCATGCCACCGCCGAGCACATAAACCTGCTTGAAGCCAGCTTTGCTCAGCTGACGGCCCGCGCCGCCCGCAGTCATTCCCGACTCGCACACCACTATGATGGGGGCATCTTTATGCTTTTCAACCGGGCCCAGATTATTGCTCTGGATCTGGGTCAGCGGCAGGTGCTGGGCACCGGCCAGATGGCCCTTGGCGAACTCTTCCTGACTGCGAATATCCACCACGGTGGCGTTCTCGCGGTTGATCAGCAGGGTCGCGGTGTGATTGTTGACGGTTTTTACCGGAGACAAACGGGCACGCACAGTGGTGTAAACCAGGGTGCCAGCCAGACCCAACCAGGCTGCTGTCAGCAGCGGGTTACGGGCCGCAAAATCCAAATACTCTTGCATCTTCTACTATCCAGGGACCAAGACAAGGGCCCGAGTATACATGGGGGTATTGATAAGATCAGCCATCTTGGCGGCAAAGCGCGAGCAGGCTCCCATCATCAACGGGCAGCGAGCATGGCAGGAAGGGCGTGGCTTGCGGGGCAACGGGAGCGCCCCTTGGCTATCAGGTGACTATTTCGGCAGATGTAGTAATATTACGCTAGTTTCATTTCCCGCATTTTTTCCAATCCGAGAGGACATAGTCTTATGTCAACAGCTAAGAAACCTTTGGTTCTGGTCATCATGGACGGTTGGGGCTACAGCACCAAGCAAGAGCACAACGCCGTCGCTGCCGCCAAGACTCCCAACCTCGATCGTCTGGCCCGTGACTACACCAGCACCCTGATCTCCGGCTCCGGTCTGGACGTCGGTCTGCCTGATGGCCAGATGGGCAACTCCGAAGTGGGTCACGTCAACATCGGTGCCGGTCGCATCGTCTATCAGGAGCTGACCCGCATCTCCAAAGACATCAAGGATGGCGACTTCTTCCAGAACGTCGAGCTGGCCAAGGCTGTTGACGCTGCCGTCACCAACGGCAAAGCCGTGCACATCATGGGTCTGATGTCCCCGGGTGGCGTACACAGCCACGAAGAGCACATCATGGGCATGATCGAGATGGCCGCCAAGCGTGGCGCCGAGAAGATCTACCTGCACGCCTTCCTGGATGGTCGTGACGTTCCGCCGCGCTCCGCCCAGTCCTCCATCGAGCTGTTCGACGCCCTGTTCGCCAAGCTGGGCAAGGGGCGTTTCGCCTCCATGATCGGCCGTTACTTCGCCATGGACCGTGACAACCGCTGGGATCGCGTGCAGCAAGCCTATGACCTGATGACTCAGGGCAAGGGCGAGTTCACCGCCGAGAGCGCCACCGAAGCACTGGCTGCCGCCTATGCCCGCGACGAGAACGACGAGTTCGTCAAAGCGACCCGCATCGGCGAAGCTGCACCGATGGAAGATGGCGATGCGCTGATTTTCATGAACTTCCGTGCCGACCGTGCCCGTGAAATCACCCGCGCCTTCGTTGACGCCGACTTCACCGGTTTCGCCCGTGCCGCCACCCCGGCGCTGAACTTCGTGATGCTGACCGAATACGCGGCCGACATCAAAACCGCCTGTGCCTACCCGCCGACCGCTCTGGTCAACACCCTGGGTGAGTGGCTGGCCAAGCAGGGCAAGACCCAGCTGCGCATCTCCGAAACCGAGAAGTACGCTCACGTCACCTTCTTCTTCAACGGTGGCGAAGAGTCCTGCTTCGCTGGCGAAGATCGCGAGATCGTGGCCAGCCCGAAAGTGGCGACCTACGACCTGCAGCCGGAAATGAGCTCCGAAGAGCTGACCGACAAGCTGGTTGCGGCCATCAAGAGCGGCAAGTACGACGTCATCATCTGTAACTACCCGAATGGCGACATGGTTGGTCACACCGGTGTGTTCGATGCCGCCGTCAAAGCCTGTGAAGCCGTTGACCACTGCGTGGGTCGTGTCACCGAGGCGCTGGCCGAAGTGGGTGGCGAATGCCTGATCACTGCCGACCACGGCAACGCCGAGAAGATGCTGGACGAAGAGACTGGTCAGGCCCACACCGCCCACACCAATCTGCCGGTTCCGCTCATCTATGTCGGTCGCAAAGCCGAGGTTGCTGAAGGTGGCAAACTGTCCGATCTGGCCCCCACCATGCTGACCCTGATGGGTCTGCCGGTGCCGCCGGAAATGACTGGCAAGCCCCTGATGATTCTGAAATAATCCTTCCCCATGCGGGGATGCGAAGTTATTTCACAGAAAACCAGTCGCGTCGGCCTGTTGGCCGGCGCGCTGTTTTTTTGCCTGTCGTTTGGCGCCACCCCGGCCGTTGCCGCCAATCAGCAGCTGGGCACCATGCAGTCCCAGATCAAAGAGCAACAGAAGACCATCAAGCTCAGCAAGCAGGAGCTTGCCAAGCTCAATACCCAGCTCAAGGCTGACGAGCAGGCCATCTCGGCCGCCGCCGCCAAACTCAACCAGACCAGGCAGCAGTTGAAGCAGAACCAGCAGAAGCTGGCGACCCTGCAAAAAGACAAGCTGGCGCTGGAAGTTCAAGCCAAACATCAAAAGCAGTTGCTGGCCAAGCAGGCGGAAAGCGCCTTTCAGGCGGGCAACCACGACTACCTCAAACTGCTGCTCAATCAGCAGGATCCGGCCAAACTGAGCCGCTCACTCGACTACTACGACTACCTCAACAAGGCCCGCATCGAGGCCATCGACGCCCTGCGCGCCACCCGCGACAAGCTGGCGAAAAACCAGCTGGCCACCAAAGAGACCGAAACCAGACTGCAGACCCTGCTTGCCGAACAGCAGGAGCATCACCAGACCCTGCTGGCCAGCCAGCAGAGCCGGGCCAAGGTGCGCAACCAGTTGCAACAGTCGGTACAGGATGACGAGCAGAAGCTCACCAAGCTGGTCAAGGCGGAAAAAGCGCTGAAAGCCCGGCTGGAAGAGCTGCGCCGCAAGCGGGAAGAGCAGGAGCGCCGTGAACGGGCCGAGCGGGAGCGGCTGGCCAAGCTGAAAGCGGAGCAGGAGCGTCAGCGCAAGCTGGCCGAGCAACGCCGCGCCGAGCAGCAACGACTCGCCGCCCAGCAGAACAAAACCGTCAAACCGGCGGAACCGGTTGAAGAGGTAGCCAGCACCAAACCGGAGCGTGGCTCGGGCATTGGCACTGCCGGCCACTACAGCGGCCTCAAGACCAATGGCAGCCTGCGCTGGCCGGTACAGGGGCCGATCCTCATCTCCTACGGTTCACCACGCACCGCCCAGCTCAAGTGGAAAGGCACCCTGATCGGCGCCAGCGAAGGGACCCAGGTCAAGGCTGTCGCGCCGGGACAAGTGGTCTACGCCGACTGGCTCGACGGTTTCGGCATGCTGCTGGTAATCGACCACGGTAAGGGCTACATGAGCCTCTACGGTCACAATCAGTCGCTGCTGCGTCAGGTTGGCCAGAATGTGGAGCAGGGTGAACCGGTGGCACTAGTCGGTGACAGTGGCGGTCAGGACAGACCGGGCCTCTACTTCGAAATCCGCTATCAGGGCGAGGCGATCAACCCGACCAAATGGCTGGCCAAGGGTTGAGTTAACCCGACCGACAAGCGCGTCACACGCTCACGACAAAAGCCTGCATCACGCAGGTTTTTGTCGTTTCAGGAGCACCGCCATCCACTGTCGCGCCCATTTGATGAAAAATTACCTAATTTTTTCGCTCGGCTCAGGGGAACACAACCAGACCGATCTGCTCCAGCAATGTCTGTTGCTGATCCTCGTTGATCTGCACCCCCTGCAGATCGACCCGACGCAGATCTAGCCCCGGCAGATCGCACTGGCGCAGATCGCAGCCCTGCAGCTTGAAGCTGGTCCAGTCGATCTGGCCAAACTCGGAGCCGCTGAGGTCGGAGCCCGCCAGCGAGGCACCGAACAGGTTGGCCCCCTGCCAGCGGTTTTCGGTCAGCTCGCACTTTTCCAGCAGACACCCCTCGAAACTGGCGTAGCTGAAGTTGTTGCCGGTCAGATGGGCATCGCAGAAGTAGCTTTTGGCGGTGATCTGGTTGGCGAAGCTGGCGTGGCCGAAGTTGATGCCGACCGCCTGACAGTTGCGCATCTCCAGTCCCAGACACTGGCTGCGGCTGCAATCGGCCATGGTGAGATCGCAGCGCAGGAAGCTGGCCTCGCGCAGATCGCAACCCTGCAACAGGCAGCCCCGCTCACTCTCCCGATCGTAGAAGCTGCAATCGATGAAGCGGCTATCGCCCAGATCCAGCCAAGAGAAGTTGCAGCCGATAAAGCGGCACTCCGAGAACTGCTCCCCCTCCACATCCTGTTGCTCGAACCGGACATCCACGAACTGCTTGCCTCTGATCATCGGAAAACTCCTGCAAAAACGGCTTCATATGCTGACTTTATCTGCCGAAAACGGTAATGTTACATGTAACATCCACCCTGGACACCCCTATGAGCCCCACCCGCAAGCGCCGCCCCACCCTGCAAGATATCGCCGACCAGACCGGCGTGACCAAGATGACTGTCAGCCGCTATCTGCGCGACCCGCAGACCGTGGCGGAGGGGACCCGCGAGCGGATCGCGGCGGCGGTGGAAGAGCTGGGCTATATCCCCAACCGGGCGCCGGACATTCTCTCCAACGCGACCAGCAAGGCGATCGGCATCCTGATCCCCTCCCTCTCCAACCAGGTCTTCTCGGCGGTGATCCACGGCATCGAGTCGGTGACCCGACCGGCCGGTTACCAGACCCTGCTGGCCCACTACGGCTACAGTCCAGAGCGGGAGGAGGAGCAGGTCGCGTCCCTGCTCTCCTACCATGTGGACGGGCTGATCCTCTCCGACAGCCAGCACACCGAGCGCACCCGCAAGATGATCGCCACCGCCGGCATTCCGGTGGTAGAGACCATGGATCTGTCTGATACCCCAATCGACATGGTGGTCGGCATGGATCATAGCGCCGCTGCCCGGGCCATGGTAACAGAGATGCTGCGCCGAGGCCGACGCAAGGTGGTCTATCTGGGGGCGCGGCTCGACGTGCGTACCCAGTTGCGGATGGAGGGCTATTATCAGGCGATGACCGACTTCGGCCTCACCGGCCAGCATCTGCTGACCGAGCAATCCTCCAGTTTCACCCTGGGGGGCGAGTTGCTGGATCAGGCGCTGGTGCGCTATCCCGACCTCGACGGCCTGTTCTGCACCAACGATGATCTGGCGGTGGGCGCCCTGCTGCAATGTCAGGCCAAGTGGATTCCGGTGCCCCAGCAGATCGCCATCGCCGGCTGCAACGCCCTCGACATCGGCCACGCCATGACCCCCAAGCTGGCCAGTATCGCCACCCCGCGGGAAGCGATCGGCCGGGAGGCGGCCACCATGCTGCTGGCGCGTCTTAATGGCCATCCCTTGCCAGAGACCCGCAAAGACATCGGTTTTTCTCTCTATGAAGGGGAAAGCCTCGGGTGATAGCCCACAACAACGGATCGGGTAGGGTCGATTAGCGCAGCGTAATCGGCCGCGCGAAGATATTTGGCCCCACCGAGGGAGAAATGAAAAACCAGACAGGCCACCCGAGGGTGGCCTGTCTGGTTTTTCTGCACAACTGACGCTTAGCGTTTAACCATTTCAACCGCTTCACGGGAGAGGCGAGTCACCTCTTCCCAGTTGCCGCTCTTGACCGCATCGGCCGGCAGCATCCAGGAGCCGCCGACGGTGGCCACGCACTTGAGCGCCAGATAGTCGGCCACATTTTTCGGGCCGATACCGCCGGTCGGGCAGAACTTCACCTGGGGCAGCGGCGCGGCAATGGCGGAGAGCGCCTTGGTGCCGCCGTTCGCTTCGGCCGGGAAGAACTTCAGGTGGTCGTAGCCCGCTTCCAGCGCCTGCATCACCTCGGACGGGGTCGCCACGCCCGGGATCAGCGGCGCCGTGCTCTTGGCCGCGTGGGCCAGCAGGGCCGGCGTCATCCCCGGGGAGATGACGAAGCGGGCACCGGCGGCGACGGCTGCGTCAAACTGCGCGCAGTTGAGCACAGTCCCGGCACCGACCATGGCATCCGGCATCGCCTTGGCGATGAGGGCGATGGCATCGAGCGCCACCGGGGTGCGCAGGGTGATTTCGAAGACGGAGATGCCGCCGTCGAGCAGCGCCTTGGCCATCGGCAGGGCCTGATCCAGCTCGTTGATAACCATCACGGGTACCAGCGGGGAGGCGGCAAACACCTCGGCCGGAGTCACTTTCCAGTTCTGCATAGCTCTTCCTTATTCAAAGATGGTGGCGCCACACTCGGCGCTCGATACCGCGCGACGCATCACGCTGAACAGTTCACGGCCCCACCCCTCTTGTTCCAGAGTGAGGTCAATCTCGGCCTGGGTGCGGCCACTCAAATCGGTCAGGCAGTCGAGGCGACCACTCACCGCATCCACCCGCAACAGATCGCCATCGGCAAGCAGGCCGATGGCACCGCCGTGCAGCGCTTCCGGGGTGACGTGGATGGCGGCCGGGATCTTGCCGGAGGCGCCGGAGAGACGGCCATCGGTGACCAGCGCCACCTTGTAACCGGCTTTTTGCAGATTGCCGAGCACCGGCATCAGCTTGTGCAGCTCCGGCATGCCGTTGGCGGCCGGGCCATTGTGACGCACCACGATCACGGCGTCCTGATTGAGATCGCCCGCCTTGTAGGCCGCCTCCACCGCATGCTGGGAGGAGAAGACCCGCGCCGGCGCTTCAATCACCCGATACTCGGGAGCAACCGCAGAGACCTTGACTACGGCTCGGCCCAGATTGCCCGCCAGCAGCTTGGTGCCGCCGGTCGCATTGAATACGCTACCCGTGGGAGAGAGCACGCTCGCATCGCTGCTCTCGCCCACCGGCTGCCATACCAGCTGGCCATCGACCAGTGCCGGACGGCTGAGGTAATCCTGCATCTCGCCAAAGACCGGGGTGGCATCCATGTGGATCAGCCCCTCTTGCGCCAGACGGCGCATCAGGCCGGGCACACCGCCTGCCTGTTCGAAGGCGTTGACGTCGGCCGGACCGTTCGGGTACATGCGAACCAAGAGCGGCACCACGTCGGAGAGATCGCTGATGTCATCCCAAGTCAGCACCAGACCGGCGGCGCGGGCCAGCGCCACCATGTGGATGCTGTGGTTGGTGCTGCCGCCGGAGGCGAGCAAGGCCACCAGACCGTTGACTAAGGATCGCTCGTCCAGCACCTCGCTCAGCGGGCGATAGGCGGGTGAGCCCGGGATCATGGCGCTGATGCGGCGAGCCGCCTCGGCGGTCAGAGCGCGGCGCAGTTCGCTGTGCGGATGCACAAAAGCGGAGCCCGGCAGCATCAGACCCATGGCCTCGAACACCAGCTGGTTGGTGTTGGCGGTGCCGTAGAAGGTGCAGGTGCCCGCCGCGTGGTATGCGCCGCACTCCATCTCCAGCAGGGCATCGCGCCCTACTTCACCGGCGGCGTACTTCTGACGAACCTTCACCTTCTCGTCGTTGCTGATACCGCTCGCCATCGGGCCAGCAGGTACGAATGCTGTCGGCAGATGGGCGTGGGAGAGCGCCCCCATGATCTGGCCCGGGGCGATCTTGTCGCAGATGCCGAGCAGCAGGGTGGCATCGAAAGTGTTGTGAGAGAGCGACAGCGCGGTCGCCTGGGCGATCAAGTCGCGGGAGAACAGGGACATGTCCATCCCCGGTTGCCCCTGAGTCACGCCGTCGCACATGGCGGGCACACCGCCAGCAACCTGGGCGCTGTGGCCCAGCTCGGCCAGCACGGCCTTGATCTGATCCGGATAGCCCTGATAGGGCTGATGGGCGCTCAGCATGTCGTTGTAGGCGGTGACGATGCCGACGTTGGCGCGGGTCATGTCGAGGATGCGACCCTTCTCGTCACTGCTGCAGGCCGCCACGGCGTGAGCCAGGTTGCCGCAGGCCAGCGCGGCGCGAGTCTTGCCCTGCTCTGCCTGACGCTGGATGCGGGCCAGAAATGCCTGACGACGGGCGACACTGCGTTCGCGGATGCGGGCGGTGACGTCGGAAATTACCTGATGAATCATTGGGCTTGCTCCAATGCTGTGACGGCGCGGTCAACCACCTGTTCGAAGGTGCCGTCTATATCAATGTGGAATACACCGGCTTCGCCATCCGGGCGCTCCAGGGTATCGAACTGACTTTGTACCATGCTTTCACGCATGAAATGGCCTTTGCGGGCACGCATCCGCTCGAGGATCAGCGGCTGGCTGCCATCGAGGAAGATAAAGCTGACCGACTCGTTGCCTTCGCGGATCTGGTCGCGGTACTTCTTTTTGAGGGCGGAACAGACAATGATGCCGGTCTCGTTCTTCTGCTCGAGACTGTAGGCGGCGTCGCGGATCCGCTCCAGCCAGGGGGCACGATCCTCATCGTTGAGGGGGTTGCCGCCAGCCATCTTCTGGATGTTGGCCTTGGGGTGCAGGTCATCACCATCGATGAACTTGGCGCCCAGCGCTTCGGCCACTTTCAGACCCACGCTGGATTTGCCGCTACCACACACACCCATCACGATAATGCACTTACCCGCCATAATTTGACCTCTGTCCCACTTTTCAAAAAACCAGCTGTTGATGGGTTCTAATCTAACACGTTACCGGTAACATGTTACCGGTAACGATTGAAAATGTGAAGTCTGCCACAGACTGAGCAAACCCATAGTCACCTGGGCATATGATGTTGAGCCCTTGCCATAAATCTAAATAAATCATAAAGATATGGTTTGCCGACGGATCGGCAAGGTGTCACTCTGAACTTGGAAAAAGGAACGCATAACAATGTCTGACCTCTCCCTGATCATGACGGCCGCCGGCTCGATTGTGCTGCTGCTCTTCCTGGTGATGAAGGCCCGGCTCCACGCCGTGGTAGCCCTGATCCTGGTCTCCATGGTGGCGGGTCTCGCCGCTGGCATGAACCCGGCCGATATCGCCGCAACCATCCAGAAAGGGATGGGTGGCACCCTCGGTTTCGTCGCCGTAGTGGTGGCGCTGGGCGCCATGTTCGGCAAGGTGATGGAAGTGACCGGCGCCCTCGACCGGGTAGCCCACACCCTGCTCGGCAAGTTCGGCGTCAAGCGCGCCAACTGGGCCATGGCCCTGACCGGCTTTGTCTGCGCCCTGCCGCTGTTCTTTGACGTGGCCGTGGTGCTGCTGATCGGTGTCGCTTTCGCCATCGTTCGTCGTGGCGGCGGCAGCGTGGTGAAGATCGGTATCGCCCTGCTGGCGGGTATCGCCACTTGCCAAGCCTTCCTTATTCCGGCGCCGGGCCCGATCCTGGTGGCATCCCAGCTGGGTGCAGACTTCGGCTACATGATCCTGTTCGGCCTGATCGCCGCCGTACCGGCACTGATCCTGGCTGGCCCGCTGTTCGGTGACTTCATCAGCAAGATCGTCGATGTGCCGCTGCCTGCCGATGCCCAGAACAGCGTCCACGATGACAGCAAATCCCTGCCCTCCTTCGGGCTGGCCATGGGTCTGATCGGTCTGCCGCTGCTGCTGATCGGCCTCAAGACCATCGTCGGCCGCTTCGTCGAGGCGGGCTCTACCCTGCACGGCTGGCTGGAGTTCATCGGTCACCCCTTCACCGCCATCATGGTCGCCTGTCTGGCCGCCTTCTATTTGCTGGGTATTCGCCGCGGCATGTCACGTGACGAGGTGATGAGCGTCTGCAACAGCGCCATCCAGCCCGCCGGTGTCATCATACTGGTGACCGGTGCCGGTGGCGTGTTCAAGCAGGTGCTGGTTGATTCCGGCGTCGGTGCCGCGCTGGGCAACATGCTGGCCGACTCCGGTCTGCCCATCGTCGCGCTGGCCTTCATTCTGGCGGCCGCAGTCCGAGTGATTCAGGGCTCTGCCACCGTCGCCATGCTGACCGCCTGCGGTCTGGTGCTGCCGATGCTGGAACCGCTCGGTCTGAACGGCGCCCAGCTGGCGGCCGTCACCATCGCCATCGGCGGCGGTGCCATCGTGCTCTCCCATGTCAACGACTCCGGTTTCTGGCTGGCCAACCGCTACCTCGGTCTCTCCGAGAAGCAGACCCTGCAGACCTGGACCGTGATGGAAACCATCATCGGCACCACCGGCGGCGTGATGGCGATGATCATCTACAGCTTCCTCTGACAAGGGCGAAAAGCTGACAAAAAGGCCTCACTCGTGAGGCCTTTTTCATCTTTCTGATGATTCTTTCTTTGGCTGAGAGGGCGAGATTGCTAGAATCGCCTATTCATCGCTCCGAGTGGAACGCTTAACCCCGTGATTTCAGGTTTATCTATGCATTCATCGGCCCATTATCGACAACTGCTGGCGCGCCTGCCCCAGATCGCCGTCGCGGCGGATCAGTTTGAAGTGCTCTACAGCGCGCAGGATTTCAAAAGCCGCATTCTGGCGCTTATCGCCAGTGCCACCCGGCGCATCTATCTGGTCGCGCTCTATCTGCAGGATGACGAGGCGGGACGGGAGATCCTCTCCGCCCTCTACGCCGCCAAGCAGCGCAATCCGGCCCTCGACATCAAGCTGTTCGTCGACTTCCACCGTGCCCAGCGCGGCCTGATCGGCAAGGGCAAGCAGGGCGGCAACCACCTGATGTATCAGGGCATGGCTGCCGAACACGAGCACCAGATCGAAATCTACGGCGTGCCGGTCAAGGGGCGCGAGCTGCTCGGCGTGCTGCACCTCAAGGGCTTCATCTTTGATGATGTGGTGCTCTACTCCGGCGCCAGCCTCAACGACATCTACCTGCACCAGCAGGATCGCTACCGCTTCGATCGCTATCACCAGATCACCAGCCCGGAGCTGGCCCGCAGCATGGTCAACTACGTGGACGACCTGTTCGTGAAGAGCGACGCGGTGCAGCGACTGGATCACAGCGATATCCCCAGCGCCAAGCAGCTGAAGGGGCCGATCCGCCGCTTCAAGCAGAACCTGCGCCAGAGCCAGTACCGCTTCAGCACCATGCCGGTCAACACTCAGGAAGTGGCCGTCACCCCCATGGTGGGTCTGGGCAAGCGCAACAATCAGCTCAACCTGATGATCCGCAATCTGGTGCGCGCCACCGAGCGGGAGATCTTCATCTGCACCCCTTACTTCAACCCGCCCAAGGAGTTGAGCAAGGATATCGAGGATCTGCTGCAGCGCGGTTGCAAAGTCACCATCGTAGTGGGCGACAAGACCGCCAACGACTTCTTCATTCCGCCGGAAGAGAAGTTCTCCACCATCGGTGGCCTGCCCTATCTCTATGAGACCAATCTGCGCAAGTTTGCCGAGCGCAACCAGCGTCACATCGACGATGGCCGCCTCAACCTGATGCTCTGGTGTTGCGAGCGCAACTCCTACCATCTCAAGGGGATCTTCGTGGATGACGAGTGGGCGCTGCTCACCGGCAACAACCTCAACCCCCGCGCCTGGGCGCTGGATCTGGAGAATGGCCTGCTGGTGCACGATCGTCGCCACCTGCTGCGTCCCCAGTTCAACGCGGAGCGGGAGAACATCCTGACCAACACCAAGCGGATCAGCCACTTCGATCAGGTGGAGCAGATCCAAGACTACCCGGAACAGGTGCGCAAGCTGCTGGGACGGATCCACAGGGTCAAGGCCCATCTGCTGCTCAAACGCATCATCTGACCTTGGGCGCCATGCGCCCGCACCTTGCCTGTTGGCAGCCGTACAAAGGCCTCCCGTTTTCGGCAGGCCTTTGTTATATCCGCCGTTTCCCCCGCGTTGGTGGCCCTGCCAGCAGCAACTCGGCTTGCATCGGCCCCTCAACAACCCCTATCATCTGGACATATTTACAGTGTTTTCGGGCATCTAATTGATGAAATTGGATAAAATTCCTCTCGATAGCCTTAAAGGTGTCGGCAGCAAGATGCTGGAGAAGCTCGAGCGGCTGGGGCTGGCCACGGTACAGGATCTGCTGTTCCACCTCCCCCTGCGCTACGAGGACCGCACCCAGGTGTGGCCCATCGGCGATCTGCCGCCCGGGCTGCATGGCGCCGTCGAGGGCGAAATCCAGGACACTCAGCTGGTGATGGGGCGCCGCCGCATGATGGTCTGTCGCATCAGCGACGGTACCGGCACCCTCACCCTGCGCTTCTTCAACTTCACCGCCGCCCAGAAGAACAGTCTGGCGGCGGGCCGTCTGATCCGCTGCTTTGGCGAGGTGCGCCCCGGCAAATACGGGCTGGAGATGGCCCACCCCGAGTACAAGCTGCTCGGCGAGGAGCAGGCGGGTCAGACCGAAGAGGCGCTCACCCCCGTCTACCCGACTACCGAAGGGCTGCGCCAGCTCACCCTGCGCAACCTCACCGATCAGGCGCTGGCCCAGCTCGACCTCTATGGCGTGGAGGAGCTGCTGCCCGCCGGCCTCTATCCCCACCAGATTGAACTGGCCGCCGCCCTGAAATTGCTGCACCGCCCGCCCCCCTCGGTGGCCCTGCCACTGCTGGAGAGCGGCCAGCATCCGGCCCAGCAGCGGCTGGTGCTGGAGGAGCTGCTGGCTCACAACCTCTCGGTACTCAAGGTGCGCGCTCAGGCGCAAACCCAGCTGGCCCGCGCCCTCAAACCGGCGCCCGCGCTGGTTGAACAGCTGCTCGGCGCCCTGCCGTTCAAACCGACCGGCGCCCAGAGCCGGGTAGTGGCGGAAATAGCTAAGGATCTGCAACAGAGCCACCCCATGATGCGGCTGGTGCAGGGGGATGTGGGCTCCGGCAAGACGCTGGTCGCGGCACTCGCCGCCCTGCAAGCCATCGGCAACGGCTGTCAGGTGGGGCTGATGGCACCGACCGAGTTGCTGGCCGAACAGCACGCCATCAACTTCGCCAAGTGGTTGGAACCACTCGGCATCGGAGTTGGCTGGCTGGCTGGCAAGCAGAAGGGCAAGGCGCGGGAAGAGTCGCTGACCGCGATCGCCGATGGCAGCGTCAAGATGGTGGTGGGCACCCACGCCATCTTTCAGGAGCAGGTGGTGTTCCATCGTCTGGCGCTGGTCATCATCGACGAACAGCACAGATTCGGGGTGCATCAGCGCCTCGCCCTGCGCGAGAAAGGGGAGCGTGAAGGGGTACATCCCCATCAGCTGATCATGACCGCCACCCCCATCCCCCGCACCCTGGCGATGACCGCCTACGCCGACCTCGACACCTCGGTGATCGATGAACTGCCGCCGGGCCGTACCCCCATCACCACAGTCGCGCTGCCCGACAGCCGTCGCAGCGACGTGATCGAACGGGTCAAGCTCGCCTGCACCGAGGGCAAGCAGGCCTACTGGGTCTGCACCCTGATCGAGGAGTCGGAGGTGCTGGAGTGCCAGGCCGCCGAGGATACCGCCGCCGAGCTGCAGAACCTGCTGCCTGGGCTGCATATCGGGCTGGTGCACGGCCGGATGCGTCCGGTCGAGAAACAGCGGGTGATGGAGGAGTTCAAGGCAGGCATACTGCAACTGCTGGTCGCCACTACCGTCATCGAGGTGGGGGTGGATGTACCCAACGCCAGCCTGATGATCATCGAGAACCCTGAGCGACTGGGGCTGGCGCAGTTGCACCAGCTGCGCGGTCGGGTTGGCCGGGGGGCGGTGGCCTCCCACTGCGTGCTGCTCTATCATGCCCCCTTGTCCAAGACGGCCCAGAGCCGACTCGGGGTGCTGCGGGAGACCAACGATGGCTTCCTGATCGCCCAGCGCGACTTGGAACTGCGCGGCCCGGGCGAACTGCTCGGCACCCGCCAGACCGGTCTGGCCGACCTCAAGATCGCCGATCTGGTGCGAGATCAGCCGCTTATTCCGCAGGTACAGAAGATGGCGCGCTTCCTTATGGATAGGCATCCGAGTCATGTCGAACCCTTGATACGGCGCTGGCTCGGCTTACGGGATCACTATTCCAATGCCTGATCGAGGTAGATGCAGAAGATGGGCACATTGCCTGATGGATAGTCATCCAAACCATGTCGAACCCTTGATACGGCGCTGGCTCGGCTTACGGGATCACTATTCCAATGCCTGATCGAGGTAGATGCAGAAGATGGGCACATTGCCTGATGGATAGTCATCCAAACCATGTCGAACCCTTGATACGGCGCTGGCTTGGCCTGCGAGATCACTACTCAAACGCCTGATCGAGGTAGATGCAGAAGATGGACACATGTCCTCATGGATAGGCACCCGAGCCATGTCGAACCCTTGATACGGCGCTGGCTCGGCTTACGGGATCACTATTCCAATGCCTGATCGAGGTAGATGCAGAAGATGGACACATGTCCTCATGGATAGGCACCCGAGCCATGTCGAACCCTTGATACGGCGCTGGCTCGGCTTACGGGATCACTATTCCAATGCCTGATCGAGGTAGATGCAGAAGATGGGCACATGTCCTTATGGATCGTCATCCAAGCCATGTCGACCCGCTGATCCGCCGCTGGCTCGGCCTGCGAGATCACTACTCAAACGCCTGACAACACCCCCCAAAACAGGAGGAAAGCATCCATGAATTCCTGGCTCCGCGGCCTGCTCTACACCTTCGCCTTCCTGCTGCTGTTTGTCTGGGTTGCCCTCGGCCTGTTCGACGCCGAGCGCGCCAAAGGCCCCATCGCCAGCTGGATCAGCCAGCAAACCGGCGTGCCGGTCACCATAGGGCGACTGGTATTCAACCCGCTCCACCCTTACACCCTGCTGGCAGAGCAGGTACGCTACGGCGATGCGGTCTCCCTCGACAAGATTTATCTGGAGATCGAGAGCATCGACTGGCTGAGCCGCGACGTGCGCATCGCCCACCTCGATCTGATCCGCCCCGCCATCAAGCTGCCGCTGCCCAACCAGTTGCCGAGCCTGCCGGTGCATTCCCTCACCATCAGCGACAGCACCATAGACCGGCTCAGTCTGGAGAGCAGCGAGCTGACCCTGCGCGGTCTCAACGCCACCCTGAGCGACTGGGAGCTGATCGACCCGAAACGGCAGCCACAGGCCAACCTGAGCCTCAATATCGGCCAACTGGAGACCCCGCAATTCACCTTCGCCCGCCTCAACCTGCAAGGACGGCTGGAGGGGGAAGTGCTGCGTAGCGACAAGCTGGTGACCAACCTGTTCGACGGTCTGCTGGAGACCGGCATGGTGCTCGACTGGCCCACCCGCACCCTGCAACTGCACGATCTCAAGGCGCGCGGCCTGCGAGTGGAGCTGGGTGATCTGACACTGCAAGGCTTCCCGCAGCGATTCCCGTTGCAAAGCGTGTCGCTGGATCGCGGCCAGCTGGACGGTGTCAGCCTCAACGACATCAATCAGGAACTCTCTTTCAACAACTTCAGCGGCCAGCTCACCGCCTTCAACTGGCAGGCTGGCAGCCAGCCCACCGGCTATTTGGCGGGCACTCTGGGGGACATGGGGCGCGGCCTGTTCCAGCTGGAGGAGATCAAGGGCAAGCTCGCCTTCTCACCCCAGCAGATTGATGCCGAACTGCAGGGTAAAGCCTACGAGGGGGCATTCACTCTGGATCTGGCCCTCGACACCCAGCAGCAGAAGCTGACCCTCAAGGATATGACCCTGAGCGGCATGGATATCAGCCTGCCGCAGGGGTGGTGGCAGGATTGGCAGAGCTGGCGCCCGCAGCAGGTGGATATCCGCAAGCTGGCGTTCGACAAGCTCAAGGTGCTCTCCTTCGACGATACCCTGCCCCTGTCGCTGACCGGCTGGCAGCTCTATCTGAGCGATCTCGCCCTGCGCGATAACCAGCCCGGCCCGCTGCTCGGCCGTGCCCGCATCGAGAGCAAGTGGTTCGAGCTGGTGTGGGATGGCCTCAGCGCCCGTAACGGCGAGCTGGATGGGGAGCTGACCCCCAGCTCCTGGCAGCTGGGCAAGCTCACCAGCTCGCTGCCGGATGAGGGCACCCTCAGCCTGAGTGGCCAGTGGGGCCGCGAGCCGGGCCAGAGCAGCCGCCTGCAACTGCAGGCGACCAAGCTGGATCTGGTGCAGTGGGGCAAGATATTCCACTCCCCGGTCTCCTTCGCCGGCAAGGCGGACGTGAGCGCCGACCTGCAAGCCGAACACGGCAAGGCGGCGGGCGAGTGGCGCCAGACCCTGCAGGGCAGCTTTGCCCTCGATGCCGATGAGCCGTTTTGGGACAAGGTGAAGATAGATCCGCTGCTGGATGAGTGGTTCAAGGGAGCGACCCCACCCACCCTGACACCGGATCAGCTGTGGCAGGCGATGCAGGAGGGTGACACCCCCTTCTACCGCATCAAGCTGCAGGGCAAGATCGACAAGGGGCAACTGCAGATCGAGCAGGCTGGCGCCTCCACCATCACCCATCTACTGGCGCTGCAAGGGGGGATCGATCTGGTCAATGAGCAGTGGCAGCTCGATCTGGGGGTGCTCAACGGCAACCGCTGTGCCGAGCTGCTCGGCCAGTGGCGCGGGCCGCTGACGGAACCCACGCTGGCATGGAGCTTCCCGCAGAAGCAGGACGCCTGCGGCTGGGAGGTGGGGGTACGCTATCCGCCGCAAGGCAACAGCGCCCCGCTCTGGCGACCTGCTCCCGCGCCGAAAGCTCAAACCCAAGCCCAAGTGCAGACCCAAGCCGGGCAGACAAGCGACAGCCAGCAAGGGTAAAAACAGACAAGGCCTCATAATGAGGCCTTGTTGTTTGATGGGGAAACGGCGCGGTTACTGGCCCGGACGGCGGGGCGGCTGCACCACGTAGTGACCGCAGAACTCCGCCGCCAGCTTGCCGCCGCTGAACAACTGGATATTGAGACTGAAGGTGGCAGGTTCGCCCCGTTTGAGCGGCTGCAACACGGCGGGCATCCCCTCGCGGGCCACCCGCGCCTCCGGCTCCTCATCGACCGGGCCATGATATTTGATGGTGCTCTCGGCCAGCACCGGCTCGCCCACCAGCCCCTCCTCTTTGAGTTGCAGCCAGATCAGACCCCAGCCCGCCAGCACGCACTGGCTGTAGACACTGCCGGCAAACATGCTGCCATGCACGTTGAAGTTGGCCGCCAAATTGGCCTTGAGATGGAAGGTCTGGCCGTCGTAGTGGCTGATGTGCATCCCCATCTTCTCGCTAATGGGCACCCCGCGCGACCAGCGGGTGGTGAGATCCTGACACCACTCCGGCCGATACTGGATAGTCTGCAACGGGCTCAGGGATTTGATCATCTGGCGATGGGGAATGCGGCCAAAGGAGACGGGGCCGCCCCCCACTTCGAGAAAACCGCACTTGCGATAGAACTCCACCGCCTCCTGACGGGCGTTCATCACCAGCCGTTTCACCTTCTCGCTGCGGGCCAGCTGCTCGAGATCCTCCACCATGCGGGCACCCAGCCCCTGCCCGCGATATTCGGGACGCAGCGCCATAAAGCGGATCTGCGCCTCGTCGCCGCCGATAAAGAGGCGCCCTACCGCGATGGGGGTGCCATCAGGGGCCAGCATCAGCCGGTGAATGGCGACCGTGTCGTATTCGTCCCGCTCGGAACCGACGGGCAAATTGAAGGGCTTACGCAGAAGTTCCCAGCGCAACTGGTAATAGGCATCCAGCTCGGCTGCCGTTTGGGGGGTGACCACCCGGTACATAGATCGATCCTTGAGTTACACTGGTCGGAAACCATCTTGCCGTGCAAATTCATGGACTTCAATCTGCAAGCGTACCAAGCCGATCACTTGTTGCACCTCAGCGTCAAACCCCAGCGCCGTCTCACGGTACAGGAAAATAGCCACCATCGCTGGCTGGAGATAGACGGCGTGGTGCAATCCGCCATGTCGCTCGCCGACCCCG
This sequence comes from Aeromonas sp. YN13HZO-058, assembly GCF_001921245.1. NCBI lineage: Bacteria > Pseudomonadati > Pseudomonadota > Gammaproteobacteria > Aeromonadales > Aeromonadaceae > Aeromonas > Aeromonas sp. YN13HZO-058. The sequence goes on from NZ_MQSY01000060.1 coordinate 44,043, forward strand.
CCGCCCTCTGTTTGCCACATCAGCGGGTCATCGCCTGCCTGCTGCCGGAACAGGCCAGGCAGATACTCGAACTGGGGCTGGGTGGCGGCGATCTCACCCGCCATCTCTGCCAGCGCTGGCCCTCGGCCCGCCATGAGTGCGTCGACCTCGACGAAGAGGTGCTGACCGTTTATCAGCAGTTTTTCCAGCATCAGGTGCACGATGGGCAAGCCGTTCCGACACTCCATCAGGCCGATGCCCTCGCCTTTCTCGAGCAGAGCGAGCAGCAGTACGACCTCATCCTGCTCGATCTCTTCAGTCAGGATGGCAACCCGCTGCTGCTGTTTCAGGAGCGCCTCTACCGGACGCTGGCCCCCCGCCTCAGCGGTACACTGGTCATCAACCTGCTGCCGCGCACCGAGCTGGAGCTAACCCACGCCCTGACCCTAATAGAACAGTGGATTGGCCCGGCCACCCCCTATCCGGTCGCAGGGCTCATCAACGTGATCGTCCACGTCATACCGCGGGACCAGGCATCCTCAGACCTGTAGCCAGAAGGTGACCGGGCCGTCGTTGACCAGCGCTACCTTCATGTCGGCAGCGAAGCGACCGGTTGCGGTCGGGATGCCGCTGGCGGCGGCCTTCGCCACGAAGTAGTCATAGAGCCGCTCGGCCTCGCTCGGGTGAGCGCCGCAGGAGAAGCTCGGGCGCATCCCGCTCTTGGTGTCGGCCGCCAGGGTAAACTGGGAGACCACCAGCAGGCTGCCGCCGATCTGGCTGACATTGAGGTTCATCTTGCCATTCTCGTCACTGAACACCCGATAGCCGCTCACCTTGTGCAGCAGCTTGTCGGCCTTGGCCTCGTCATCCCCCTGCTCCACTCCGAGCAACACCAGCAGCCCCTGACCGATGGCGCCGGTCACTTCGCCCTCGACGGTCACGCTGGCCTCGCTGACCCGCTGAATCAATGCAATCACATCCCTCTCCTCTCAAAACAGAACGACCGCCCCCTCACAGGGGCGGTCGTCGATGCTACCAATAAACCGGTGGCCAAGGCGATGGCTTAGCCCAGCTCTTCGCTGGCCGGTTTCTCGTATTCGCCGAGGCAGGCCGTGGTCTCAGCCCCCAGCAGCACCACCAGCCAGCTGAGGTAAACCCAGACAAACAGGATCGGAATGGTCGCCAACGCGCCATAGATGGCCTGATAGGAGGGGAAGTTGGTGATATAGATGGCAAAGCCGCGCTTGGCCAGCTCGAACAGGGTGGCCGCCACCAGCGCGCCGATAAAGGCGTGGATCAGCCGCACCTTGCAGTTGGGCACCACGGTATAGACCAGCAGGAAGGTGAGCACCGAGAAGAGGAACGGCAACCCCCGCAACAGCAGATAACCGATACCGAACAGGCTCTCGGCACCAAACAGCCGCAACGAGAAGATGTAGGAGGAGATGGCGATGCTGGCTCCGATCAGCACGGGCCCCAGGGTCAGGATCATCCAGTACATGGCGAATGCCTGCGCCAGCGGGCGGCTCTGGGTCGAGCGCCAGATGTAGTTGAGGTTCTTGTCGATGGCGGAGATCAGCATCAGCGCCACCACCACCAACGCCCCTATCCCCACCGCCGTGGTGTTGGTGGCATTGGCCACGAAGCCGTCGATGTACTCCTTGAGCATGTCGCCGGCTGTCGGCACGAAGTTGTGGTAGACGAACTGCTCCATCTCCTGCTTGAGGCTCTGGAACACCGGAAAGGCGGACATCATGCCAAACACCACGGCGATCATCGGCACCAGCGAGAGCAGGGTGACATAGGCCAGATAACCGGCGGTGACCGTCAATCTGTCTTGCTGGAAACGGCCCCAGACAAACTGGGCGAAGTGGCGACCATCATGGCGCACAAAGGAGAGGGCGTGGGCCAAACGGCCACTGATTTGCTGCTGCATCTTGATTCTCGTAAGCGTCGTCATGCAGCCATTGTGTCAGAGGGGAGCGCTGTTTGACCACCTTTGAACCGGGATTGCGGCCATGTCCGCCCATTTTCCGTACAGGCTGCGCCTTGGGCAGTCACGGGATGCAGCAACAAAAACGGCCCCGATAAAGGGGCCGTTTGCAACGCCGGATTACAGCATGTAGTCCGCGGGCAGCTCGGTGCGAGCAACGCCGGAGGCCACCGCCGCCAGCGCCACGGCGCGGGCAACCCGTGGCAGCAGACGGGCATCCATCGGCTTGGGAATGACATAATCCTTGCCGAAGGTGAGCGCGCCCACCCCGGCGGCGGTCAGCACCTCGGCCGGCACCGGCTCCTTCACCAGACCACGGATCGCCTCGACTGCGGCGATCTTCATGGCATCGTTGATGCGGCTGGCGCGGGCATCAAGCGCACCGCGGAAGATGAAGGGGAAGCAGAGCACGTTATTGATCTGGTTCGGGTAGTCGGAGCGGCCGGTACCCATGATGAGATCCCTGCGCACTGCGTGAGCCAGTGCCGGCTTGATCTCCGGATCCGGGTTGGAGCAGGCAAAGATCACCGGGTTCGGCGCCATCAGGGCAACCGCTTCGGCGGGCAGCACATCCGGGCCGGAGACGCCGACAAACACATCCGCCCCTTCGATGACATCCATCAGGGTGCGCAGCGGGGTCTCGTTGGCGAAACGCTGCTTGTGCTTGTTGAGATCGCTGCGGCCGGTGTGAATCACCCCCTGACGATCCAGCATGAAGATGTTGTGCGCCTTGGCGCCACACTTGATCAGCAGCTCCATGCAGGCGGTCGCGGCAGCCCCCGCCCCCATGCAGACGATGCGGCTGTCGCTGATGAGCTTGCCCTGCACTTCCAGCGCGTTGAGCAGACCGGCGGCGGTGACGATAGCGGTACCGTGCTGGTCATCGTGGAACACCGGAATGTCGCAGCGGGCGATCAGCGCCTCTTCAATCTCGAAGCACTCCGGCGCCTTGATATCTTCCAGATTGATGCCACCGAAGGTATCGGCTATGGCCGCTACCGTGTCGATGAACTGCTGGCTGGTCTCGTGCTTCACCTCGATGTCGATGGCGTCGATACCGGCGAAGCGCTTGAACAGCAGGGCCTTGCCTTCCATTACCGGCTTGGAAGCCAGCGGCCCCAGATTGCCCAGACCCAGAATGGCGGTGCCGTTGGAGATGACGGCCACCAGATTGCCCTTGCCGGTATAGCGGTAGGCATCGGCCGGGTTGGCGGCGATCTCGCGCACCGGCTCGGCAACACCCGGGCTGTAGGCCAGCGCCAGATCATGGGCGGTTTCGGCGGGTTTGGTCAGGGCGATGGCAATTTTGCCCGGTACGGGCTGGGCGTGGTAATCGAGTGCTTCTTGACGCAGATCGGACATGGGGGACCCCGATGTGGTTGGTGCAAATGAGGTGCCGACAGGGGGCACGCAGAAGGGCGGGGATCATAAAAGAAAGCAGGGGGTATGCCCAGCAGATCATGCTGCCGCCAGCCAGATCAGACCAGTTATTTCAGTAACTTACCCCGCACACACCTACCACTTTAGTTATAGATGCTGCTATGTGGGGCAAAAAGTTGGGCAAGAAATGGGACAAAAAAAGGGCGGCAAGTTGGCCTTGCCGCCCATTCCTGTCAGTGCTGTAGAGCGTACTCAGTTGCCCAGATAGACCGGCAACAGACCCGCCATCGACAGGAAGTGGAACAGCGCGGTCGCCAATCCGAACAGGATCAGCAGCCAGGCCATCAGCTTGCCGCCGGGGGTAACAAAGTGGGGTGTCACTTCGCCCCGCTCGGCCCGCGCCCGGGTGCGCAACACCAGCAGTGCCGGGATGATGCAGGTCCAGATGGTGGCGGCGGCACCGGCATAACCGATGGCCAACAGGAAACCGAACGGGAAGAGCAGGGAGAGCAGCAGCGGCGGCAGGAAGGTAACCGCCCAGGTCTTGCTGCGACCGGCACGGCTGTTGTCGAACTTGAACAGATCCGCCAGATAGTCGAACACCCCGAGCCCGACCCCGATAAAGGAGGAGAGAATCGCCGCCATGGAGAAGCCGTTGATGGCGCTGGCCACCTTCTCCGACTCGATGACCCCTGAAAGCGCGGAGAGCAGCACGCTCACGTCTCCCCCCTTGGCAATCACGGGAGCAAAATCCTGACGGGGCAGGTTGCCGAAGATCCCCAGCAGCCAGAGCACGTAGAGCGCCAGCGCGATCAGGGTTCCCCCCAGAATGGCCCAGCGGGCCTGCTGCTCGTTCTGGTAGTAGGCGCGCAGGGAGGCAACCGAGTGGTGATAGCCGAACGAAGTGAGCGCCACCGGCAGCATCGCCATGGCATAGGGGGCGTAGCGGTTTTCGCTGCCCGCCAGATCGAGCAGGGTCGGCAGCTTGATATTGCCGAGCAGACCGGCCACACCGAGGGCGAAGCTGAGGATCATGAAGGCGATCAGCACCACAGAGATGCGGTCAACGGCGCGGGTCGAGTGCCACACCACCAGCGAGAAGAGCGCCACGAACAGCACGGAAGCGAGCTTGCTGTCGATCCCCAGCACCCCCTGCAAGATGGCACCGGAGGAGGTGATATAGGCGTAGAGCAGAATGCCGCCAACAAAGTAGACCGAGAGGTTGTTGAGGAGATTGAGCTTCTCCCCCAGCAGCTCGCGGGTCACGGTATTGAAGGAGACCCGCATGTCGTGGTGCTGGAAGGATTCCAGCAGCATCCAGCCGGAGAGGGTCATCATCACCATGGTGACGGTCAGTGCCAGCACCGACCAGAGGGTCCAGGCCCCCGCCCCCGAACTCGGCAGACCGAGCATGCCGGCTCCCACGCAGACGCTGGCGATGATGCAGGCGCCCCCCAAAATTGACGGTTTTTTCTTCATAATCCCTTCTTTATTAATTAGTCACACACCTGAACTGCATAAATAGCAGGGCATGATGCCAGTCTTTGCGACAAGACGCACACCTATATCGGGCGAAGAGCGAAGATTTCACCTCGAACGAGTCTTGCTGGCTATGCATAAAATCGGCATAAAAGGCGCCCTGGTAAGGCGCCCCTTGCTGTGGTGTGAACGGCGAAAGTGTGGCAACGGGGACGGTCAGACCGCCCCGTTCAATCCATGACGGGGATACCGGCCCTCGCCTCGGCCTGACGGGCGATCGCCTCGGTCATTCCCTGAAAGATAAAGAGGTGGAACGGCAGCATGGCGAGCCAGTAAGCCAGCCCCCAGGCGCCCTGCGGATGCCAGTGGGCAGTCACCCGGATACGGGTCAGGCCAGACTCCTCCGGCAGGATGTTGAACTCCAGCCGCCCGACGCCGGGGGCCTTCATGTTGAACAACAGGTCGAGCCTGCGCCCCTCATCCACCCCGAGGATCTGCCAGGAGTCGAGCATATCCCCCTTCACGAAGCGATCGGGATTGGTGCGACCACGGGTACGGGCCGGGCCGCCGATCAGATGATCCATCCATTCGCGTACCACCCACAGCTCGTTCATGTAGAAGTAACGCTTCTCTCCCCCCAGCTGCTGCAACACCTGCCACACCACCTCGGGGGAGGCGAGACAGATCGCCTCGCCGCTGGCAGTGCGGTCATAGAAGCCATATTCGGGATGACGCCAGCGCAGGCCGAGCGGTGTCTCCTGCCCCTGCTGTTCGGCCCCCAGCTTCTGCTCCAGCGCCAGACTCTCTGCCAGCGCCTCGTCGAAGCTGAGCAAGGTCTGCGGCAGCAGGGCCCGCAGCGGGCCGTCATCGGCCGGAATATCGTGCTTGAGACCGCCCACCAGCGCCTTGGCCACCGGCTGCGGCACCGAAGTGACAAACTGCAGCCACCAGGCGGAGAGACGCGGGCTCAGAAACGGGATGGGAATAATGGGGCAGCGCTTGCCGATATGGGCGGCGAACTTCTGCAACTGCTGTTGGTAGCTGAGCAGCTCGGGGCCGACCGCATTGAAGATGCGGCCATCCACCTCATCAGCCTCCACCAGTCCGCCCAGATAGTGCAGCAGGTTGGAGAGCGCGATGGGGGGCGTGCGCGAGCGCACCCATTTCGGCGTCACCATCATCGGCAGGTTGAACACCAGATCCCGCATCACCTCGAACGCCGCCGAGCCGGGGCCGATGATGATGCCGGCGCGCAGCTCCACCGTCGGCACGCCAGAGTCACGAAACAGCTCGCCACAGTGGCGGCGGGAGTTGAGATGGCGGCTGTTGCACTGCTCGGGCTGGATTGCTCCGAGATAGATGATGCGGCGCACCCCGGCGGCGCGGGCAGCGGCGGCAAAATTCTTCACCCCCTGCTGCTCCAGCCGGTGAAAATCGGCCCCCGCTCCCATGGCATGCACCAGATAGAAGACAGTGTCGATGCCCGCCAGCGCAGGCAGCAGGGTGATGGGCTTGAGGCTGTCGGCGAGGCGAAACTCCACCCCCTCCGGCAAGCGGCAGGGACGGCGCGCCCCGGCAATTACCTTGTATCCCAGGGTTTGCAGGTGGGGCACCAGGTAGGAGCCTATATATCCCGCAGCCCCCATCACCAGACAATTTCTCATCCTCTCTTCCTCTTCACTTGTTGCGCCCTGCGCTTGGGCAAACGGGCCAGCACCCGCATGCCCATCATCCTGCCACGCCGCCACCTTGCAACCTAGTACTAACCACCTCCCTGATTAGTCCGATTTGGTGTTAAGCCCTGTGCATTAAGCGGTCGATAACTGACCAGATGTATAGCGCCGAGGGCGAACGTATGCGCATCGATCACTACGACCTCCAGGGGGAGGTGCAATACCGGCAACAACAGGCCCAGAGCCGCAAGGTGCGCAACCTCGGACCCGTGCCACCCGCCGTCAATCCACCGGAAGGCAACAGCACGGCAGCGGCCGGCGAACGCCGCAGCACCCTGACCCTCACCAGCGCCCTGACGCTGCAAGCCGCGAGGCAATCGGCCGCCAGCCAGCAAGCGACAACGCCTCCCGCCCCGCCTGCAGCGGAAGTCGGCAAAGAGCAGGATGGTATTCCCGACGATGGGCTGGATAACCGCCAGCGGCTGATCAAGCTGATGATTGAGGCGATGCTGGGCCACGAAATCGAGCTGCCCAAGCCGATCAAACCCTCCGAAGAGGGGAGTGAAGGGGTGACGCAAGGAGACGCCGCTGCTCAGGCCGCCGAGCCGGATCAACTGGTGGAGGTGACGGACACCCTGCTGCAACAGGAGCAACTCAACGTAGTGGCGTCAGCCAGCGTAGCGACGCAGGATGGTCAGACTATTCAGCTCGATCTCGGCTTTGTGCTCGACTGGCGTCAGCTGGAGGTGAGCCAGCGGCGCACCACCCTCAATGCTCTGAAAGACCCGCTGGTGCTCAGTCTGGATGGCAAGATCGCCGATCTGACCGAGGCACGGGTCAACTTCGATATCGATCAGGATGGCAAAGAGGATAGCCTGCCGGGCTTGAGTGAAGGGAGCGGCTTCGTGGCGCTGGATCGCAATGGCAACGGCACCATAGACGATGGCGGCGAACTATTTGGTGCCCGCTCCGGCAATGGCTTCGGCGAGCTGGCGACGCTGGATGAGGATGGCAACGGGGTGCTGGACGAGGGGGATAGCCAGTTCTCGGCGCTGCAGTTCTGGCATCCGGAGCACGCCCCCATCGCGCTGGTGGAGCTGGGGATCGGCGCCATCCTGCTGCACCCTCTCGACACCCCCTTCACCCATCTGGGGGAGAGCGGTACTCAGGGAGTGCTGCGCCAGTCAGGCCTCTACCTCACCGAACAGGGTAAGGGAGGCTGGGTACAGCAGATCGATCTGCGGGTCTGAGCGCTAAAACGGAATCATCCGCCCGGTCGCTGACAAGCACTGCCAGCGACCAGCCCCAGCGCCATCAACTCAGCTCGGTGGGGTCGATATCCAGACTCCAGCGCACCTTTTTGGTCTCCGGCCAGCCTTCCAGCTCCTTCACCGCCCAATCCAGCAGCTGGGCCAGTGGCGCCCGGTTCGGCCCCTGCACCAGCAACTGCATGCGGAACTTGCCCGCCTTGCGCTCCATAAAGCCGCTGATGGGCCCCAGCACCTGAACATGGGGATAACGGGCGCTGCGCAGGGTATCGGCGAGACGCGCGAGGAACAGCTGCACCTCGTCGCGGCCATTGGCCTCGGCGCGAAACAGGCCTTGATAGCTGAAGGGCGGCAGTCCCAGCAAGCGGCGCTCTTTCAACGCCGTATCGGCGAAGTGGCCGTAACCGTTCTGGGTCAGATCCTGCAGCAGGGCATGTTCCGGATGGTGGCTCTGCAACACTACCAGCCCGGGTTTGCTGGCGCGACCGGCGCGTCCCGCTACCTGGGTGTAGAGCTGGGCCAGCTTCTCGGCGGCGCGAAAATCAGCGCTGAATAGAGCGCCATCCACATCCAGCAGGCCCACTAACGTCACATCCGGGAAGTGGTGGCCCTTGGCCAGCATCTGGGTGCCGATCAGGATCTTGTACTTGCCCGCCTTGATGTCACCGAGATGGGTCTCCAGCTCCCCCTTACGGCGGGTGTTGTCCCGATCGATGCGCACCACCGGGTATTGGGGGAATACCGTGGTGAGCAGTTGCTCCAGCTGTTCGGTGCCGACCCCGGATCCGATCAGTTCGTTGCTGCCACACTCGGGACAGTGATGGGGCAGCGGGCGCACGCTGTCGCAGTGGTGGCAATGCAACCGTCGCCCGGCCTGATGCCAGGTGTACCAGGCATCGCACCGCTCGCAGGCGGCGCTCCAGCCGCATTGGTGGCAGATAAGAGCCGGGGCATAGCCACGCCGGTTGAGAAACAGCATCACCTGATTACCCGCCGCCAGATGCTCCGCCATCAGTTGCTCCAGCTGGGGGGAGAGCCCGGCCTGCAACCGCACGTTCTTGATATCGAGGATCACCTGACGGGCAGTCTGGGCGTTACCGGCGCGACGGGTCAGGCTGAGGTGGTGATACTTGCCGCTGCGGGCGTTGTGCAGCGTCTCCAGCGACGGAGTGGCCGAGCCGAGCAGGATGGGGATACCGGCGCGATGGGCCCGCATCACCGCCAGATCCCGCGCGTGGTAGCGAAAACCGTCCTGCTGCTTGAAGGAGCCGTCGTGCTCTTCGTCGATGATGATGATGCCGAGGTTGTGAAATGGGGTGAACACCGCAGAGCGGGTGCCGATCAGGATGGCAGCTCCGCCGTCGCGGCAGGCGAGCCAGGCGTCGAGCCGCTCCCGATCGTTCATCGCCGAGTTCATCGCCACCACCGGCACGTTGAAGCGGCGGCGGAAGCGGTTGATGGTCTGCGGGGTGAGACCGATCTCCGGCACCATCACCAGCGCCTGCTTGCCCGCCTTGAGCAACGGCTCGAGGATGCTCAGGTAGACCTCGGTCTTGCCGGAGCCGGTGATGCCATCGAGCAGGAAGGCACCGAACTTGTCGCTCTGGCTGGTGACGGCGGAGACAGCCAGCGCCTGCTCGCCGTTGAGGCGCAGCCCCTCCCCCGGTTCAAAACGGGCGGCCCAGTCGCCGTCATGGCTCGGCTCCAGCGAGCGCCTCTCCAGCAAGCCTTTCTTCTCCAGTGCGGTGAGGGCGGCGCTCTGGATCTCCTCCTGCTTGAGCGCGGACGGGGTTTGCGGCCCCTTGCGCAGCAAGGCGAGCGCCTGCTGCTGCTTGGCCGCCCGCTTGAGCTCGTTGAGGTCGATGGCCATCCCCGCCTCGGTGGCAAACCAGAACTCCAGCTCCCGATAGGCGGCTGGCTCCCCCTTGCGCACCAGCACCGGCAGGGCATGAGGCAACACCTCCCCCAGCGGATGCTGGTAGTAGCTGGCGCTCCAGTTCATCAGTGCCAGAATATCCGGCCCCAGCACCGGCGTCGTATCGAGTACGCGCTTGATGGGCTTGAGCTTGTTGCGGGGCACCTGGCTGTCGGCCGGATGCTCCACCACCAGCCCGACCAGGGTCTGGGGACCAAAGGGGATCTCGACCCGGCAACCGGGGGCAGGTAACGGCAGGGGAGAGAGATAGTCGAAGTGACGGCGTAACGGTACCGGGACAGCGACACGAACCAGATCCAGCGTTTGGGAAGAATTCACCAGGGGTTGCCTATTTTTTCTGCGAAGCCACTTGCCTGATCTCAGGCATTTCCTATATTATTCGCAGCCTTTGAAACTGTGTTCAACAATCGTGTGGTGTCCGACGAGAGATCGGATGGCGACACGGCCTATTAATTGAGGTTGTCCATGAAAGCTGGTATCCATCCTGACTACGTAGCCATCACCGCCAAGTGCTCTTGCGGTAACGTCATCAACACTTTCTCTACCATCGGTAAAGATCTGAACCTGGACGTGTGCTCCGAGTGCCACCCGTTCTACACCGGCAAGCAGAAAGAAGTTTCTAGCGGCGGCCGCGTAGACAAGTTCAACAAGCGTTTCGGTGCGATGACCACCAAGAAGTAATTTTACTTCTGAAGAATTCTGAAAAAGGCGCCCATCGGGCGCCTTTTTTACGATCCCTGTTTTTCTTCCTTCACGTTCCCGCAGCCAGACGCATTCACGCCTACTGGCCAAATCCTCTGGAACGACGCAAATAGACATACCCCTCACCCGGACTGCCCCAACGCGACCGCCCTTCGTTGTCATAGGCTCGATCCAGCAATCTGACGCTGTCGGGGCCAATCCAGATATGCTGCACCAGAGTACTGGCACCACCAAAATCGGTGGAGCAGTGGCCCACCCGGGTATGACCGGCATACTCGCCGGACGGGGTGCGGGTCAGCCAGATCTCGCAACCGTGGCGCAAGGAGAGCTGCTGCGGGGTCAGGCTGTCGAGCAGGGAGGGATCGTGCCAGGCACCGGCAAAATCGGTGGCCCGAGGCATGGTCAGTTCGGCCATCAGGATCCGTCCATCAGGAGCGGGGGAGAAGCGGTAGATGCGCTGGCGGAACGGGCGGATGGAGCGCAGGCTCAGGTACTGTTCGGCATAGACCCAGCGATAGCCCTGATAGCCGGGCCAGATCTCCATCAGGCGCAGCTCGGCACTGGTGAAACGGCTGTCGTAACTGGCCTGCTCCCGGCTCGTAAAGGCCCCGTTGAACCAGCTGAGCAGCGGCTCCATGCCAGGCTTGAGTGGGGTGGCCTGGGGTGCCGGGCCTGCCAGCACCAGACAGGTGCAGAACAGCCCGAATACGGCCACCAGCAGCTTTGCCATCGAATCCTTCCGAATCATCATAGTGGCGGCGATTATATGAGCGAATGCCCCCAATAACAGCCATTACGATCAAATCATTGCCACTCTGATGTGAAAACCTCGCAAAGATGTCAGTCCGGTCACTAAACCCGGTATTTCGCCACCGCCTGATTCAACAGTTGCGCCTGCTTGTTGAGCCCATCACTGGATTTGGCATTTTCCTCCGCCATGGTGCTGGACTCTTGGGCAATGTCGCGGATGTTGTTGACGTTGCGGTTCACCTCGTTGGCCACCAGACTCTGCTGTTCGATGGCCGCCGCGATCTGGGTGCTCATGTCCATGATGTGGGTGACATCCTGGGTGATCTGTCCCAACAGCTCACCTGCGGTGCTGGCCTGCTCCGAGCTGCGATTGCCCTGCTCGCGGCAGGTCGCCATCATCTCGACGATGCTGCCGGTCTGCTTTTGCAGGGAGCTGATGATGCCGGCGATCTCCTGGGTCGATTTCTGGGTGCGAATGGCGAGGCTGCGTACTTCGTCGGCCACTACCGCAAAGCCACGACCCTGATCCCCCGCACGGGCCGCCTCGATGGCCGCATTGAGCGCCAGCAGATTGGTCTGCTCGGCAATCCCCCTGATCACATCCAGCACCGAGCCGATGGTCTCGCTCTCTTTTTGCAGTTGTCCCACCTCCCTGGACGAGCTTTCCAGATTGCCCGCCAGCGAGCGGATCTGGCTGACCGTATTTTCGACTGCGGTGCGCCCCTCCATCGCCTTGTTGTTGGTGGTCTGGGCATTGTTGGCGGCCTGTTCGGTATTGCGGGCGATCTCTTCGATGGTGGATCCCATCTCGGTGGAGGCGGTCGCCACCATGTCGGTCTCCTGCAACTGGCGCGCCGCCCCCTCGCTGGTGCGCTGGACGTTGGCCGAGAGGTGATCGGCTGCCTCCGTCAGGGTATGAACACTCTGCTTCACATCGCCGATCAGGGTGCGGAACCCGCCCAGCATCACGTCCAGATTACCCGCCAGCTGGGCCATTTCATCAGCCCCCTGCAACTCGATTTTCAGCCGCAGGTCATTATCCTGACGAATGCGATTGACCGTCTCGTTCACCCGGGTGATGGGGCGGTCGATGCTGCGGCCGAGCAGCACACTCATGATGCCGATCAGCACGATAATTACCCCGCCACAGACCAGCATCAGGCTGTTGAGGCGAGCGGTCTGCCGCTCCAGTTCATCGACAATGTGCTGGTCAGCTGTCGCAAACCCCTGTTCGGTTTGATGCACCAGATCCCGCATCTGGTTGCGCAGCCCCTCACCCTCTTTCAGACCCAGCACCTGCATTCCCTGCACCAGGGCGACAAAATCCTGCCGGTATTGCTTGCTGGCCTGCTCCAGCTTGCCGCGATCCGCCTCCGGCAGAGCGGCAAGGCTATCCTGAAAGCTCTTGTGCAAGGTCTCGAAGCGATCCAGATACTGGATGTCGGAGCGCAGCATGAAGTCCTTCTCCGCCCGCCTCAGCTGCAACATGGTGATGAGCAACCCCTGCTGATCCAGCTGCTTGAGGCCATCTTCCACCTCATGCACTGCAGCCCGCAATTTGCCATAGAGACCATCTTCCGGCCCCAGCCCTATCTTCTGCTGCTGGGCGACCAGGGCACTGAAGGCGCTGCCATAGGCCCCCATCTGCTGATCCAGCCGGGTCAGCTCACCATGCACCACGCTGATATTGTCATCGGTACTCAGAGTGCGGTTGAGCGCATGGAAACTCGCCAGCACTTTATTGAACTGATCGACGAAGGTCATCTCCTTGCGGATCAAAAAATCCGTCTCGGCCCGCCGCAGATTGAGCATGGCGATCTCCAACTGATCCACATTGCGCTGGGCATCGGCCAGATGGCGACTGACCTGACTGGAGTAGAGAAACAGACCGCTCAGTACCAGCATGGCAATCGCCACCAGCACGGTATTCAGGATCAATTTATGACGTATCAGCACGATGGACCTCTCGCAAACAAGGCAATGGACTGCATTGAGCTTATGCAGAAAAGCGGCGACGGGTGATCTGTGCAAGGAATATTCATTGAAATGCCACACCCACTCCTTATACTGGTTGCACCTGTTTCCAGCCGTGGATTTGACACTATGGAATACAACACTTCAGAATTGTGCGACATCTATCAGGACATGGTGGATGTCCTAGAACCCATGCTCTGCTCCTTCGGCGGCCGAGCCTCTTTCGGCGGCGTCATCACCACAGTCAAATGCTTCGAATCGAATGGCCTGATCCGTGAACTCGTCAAAGAGAACGGACTGGGGCGCGTCTTGCTGATCGATGGCGGTGGCTCCATGCGCCGTGCCCTAATCGACAGCGACATCGCCACCACGGCCGCCGAGAACGATTGGGAAGGGATTGTCTGCTACGGTTGCGTCCGCGAGGTCGATATTCTGGAAGATCTGGATATCGGCATTCAGGCGCTGGCAGCCATTCCGGTCGGTGCCGACAGCAAGGATGTAGGTGAGACCGATCTGCCGGTCAACTTCGGTGGCGTGACTTTCCTGCCTGACGACCACCTCTACGCCGATACCACAGGGGTGATCCTCTCACCCGAGGCACTCGATATCGAGTAAGCCACAGACTAGAGTGACGACGGGAGCCTTGGCTCCCGTTTTTTATGGCTGCAATTTGCTGAAACAAGACAAAAAAAGAGGGCCAGATAAACTGGCCCTTAACTGGAAGCAATGTGAGCAATGTCGTGCCTTCACAAGAAGTCCATCACGTTGGAACGAATGAAGTCTTTCCCGGAAAACGAGTTAACAATAATCATTCTCATTTAACTAGGCAAGCGCTATTTGCAGAAAGTGCAAAAAAATTGACCACCGCGAAGGGTGGTCAATCTCGTCAGGCTTGTCGGGTGGCCGTTTGCAGGCTGGATAATCCGGCCTCGCCCACCAGCTTGCGGCTGAGGTAACGCAGCAAGACGCCGTAGAGCGGCACGAACAAACCAAGGCTTATCAGCAACTTGAACACATAATCGACGGTTGCGATCTCGACCCAGTGTTCCGCCATGAAAGGATCTGTAGTGCGCCAGAAGGCCACACTGAAGAAGGCGATGGTATCGACCAGATTACCGAACAGGGTGGACGCCGCCGGGGCAACCCACCAGGCTTTCATCAGTCGTAGTCGGTTGAACACCACCACATCCATGAACTGACCCACCAGATAGGCCATAAAGCTGGCCAGCGCGATGCGTGCCACAAACAGATTGAATTCGGCCAGATTGCCAACACCCTGGAAACTCCCTTCGAAGAAGAGCACGGAGAGCGCATAGGAGACCGCCAGCGCAGGCAGCATCACGGTCTGGATAATCTTGCGCGCCAGACCGGCACCGAAGATCCGCACCGTCAGGTCGGTCGCCAGGAAGATAAACGGGAAGCTGAACGCACCCCAGGTGGTATGAAAGCCAAACACGGTGATCGGCAGCTGCACCAGATAGTTGCTGCTGGCAATGATCAGGATGTGGAACAACGACAGGCGAACAAGCGCCGTTTGGTACTGCGCAGGGGTCAGATTCATCTTGTGACCTTTTTGGTTAATGGGGTTAGGGAACCCATACCGCCACCATTGGCGATAATCGAGGGGCGAGATTATACGCCCCCAAATCGATAGTTCAATCTTTATGCGATGATATGCGCCCGGATTGGCCAGCCGCAAAGCAGGCCTTGCGGGCGAACGTTACCCCTTGTGTTGCCTGGCGAGCCAGAGCAACACCTCCCGATCCGCCGGGCGTACCGCCTCCAGCCAGCAACCGCTGTAGTGTTCATACTCCAGCCGGAACTGGCTCCCTTCAAACGCTAGCAGCCAGCTATGGCTGTCGGCCCCCGCATCCTGCTCGAGCGGTTGCAACTCCCACTCTCGCAGCAAGGCCTGCACCAACACCGGAAACGTGTCCCAGTCGAGCGCCGGGCAATCCAGCGTCACCACGCCAGCTTCGTTATCTACCTGTTTGATCTGCCAACTCATTCCCTGTCTCTCAGCTACTGCAGGAGAGCTCGCCACCGCAATACCATGCCGGCGCCGGGGTGGCGAGATCCTCATATTCGGGTTGTTCATCATAGGGGCGCTGCAGGGCGGTGAACAACCGCTCGAACGGCTCCATATCCCCTGCATCGGCGGCATCGATCACCTGCTGGGCCAGCGCATTGCGCAGCACATACTTGGGATTGATAGCATCCATCTGCGCCTTGCGCACGGCATCCACGCTTCCTTCGCGCACCAACCGCGCCCGATAGCGCTCCAGCCACGCCTGCCAACCCCGCGGATCAGGCAACAGGGCCAGCAGAGACGCGGGCCACGCTCCCTCTTGCGTCACTTCACCGAGACGACGCAGGAACAGGTGGTAATCGACCTTGTTAGCCGCCAGCAGCCGGAACAGCTCGCGGAACAGCGCAGGGTCATCCTCCTCCCACACCGCCAGCCCGAGTTTGGCCCGCATCAGTTCGGAGTAGTGCAACATCAGCTGCTGTTCGTACTGGGCCAGCGCCGCAGCCAGGGCGTCGCCGTCGACATGCCCCGCCAGCGCCTGCGCCAGCTTTTGCAGATTCCAGTAACCGACTGCAGGCTGCTGATCCAGCGCGTAACGACCCGCCGGATCCGAGTGATTGCAGACAAAATCGGGCACGTAGGCATCGATAAAGCCATAGGGGCCGTAATCCAGCGTCAGGCCGAGCAGCGACATGTTGTCGGTGTTCATCACCCCGTGACAGAAGCCCGCCGCCTGCCATTTGGCAATCAGCCGCGCGGTGCGACGCACCACCTCGGCAAACAGTTCGGCACCACTCTCCAGCTCGGTGAAATGGTGGCGCAGTAGATAATCGATGAGCGGCGGGATCTTCTCCCCCTGCCCGCTCCAGGCGAAATACTCGATATGACCGAAGCGCAGATGGCTGGGAGCGGTTCGCAGCACAGTCGCACCCGTCTCCACCTGTTCGCGGTAAACGGGCTCCTGACTCCCCACCAGCACCAGCGCCCGGGTGGTGGGGATGCCGAGCGCATGGAGCGCTTCTGAGGCGAGATACTCGCGAATGCTGGAGCGCAATACGGCACGGCCATCGCCAAAACGGGAGAACGGCGTTTTACCTGCCCCCTTCAGATGGAGATCCCAGCGGCTGCCATCCGGCGCCAGCTGCTCACCCAATAGCAGCGCCCGACCATCCCCGAGCCTAGGGCTATAACCCCCGAACTGATGGCCCGCATAGACCTGCGCCACCGGCTGCATGCCGGGCAGCCGCTTTCCCTCGCCACAACAGGCGATCCAGTCAGCCTCGCTGACGCCTCCCAGCCCCAACTCGGCCAGCAAAACCCGGTTGAGATGAAGCAACCGGGGTTGCTGCAGCGGCTGAGGGGCCACAGACTCACAGGCCCAGGGCAACTCGGTCGCAAAAGTGTTGATCAGCTTCATGGTTGTGCCATTCGTCCCTGCGTATGCTCGTGTCACTCTTTATACTGCCGTCAGCCACGCTTGTGCTCACTGGCAACCATCATTTTTCAATTCAAGGAGAAGAAGATGCAAAAATGGGTATATGCCCTGCCTTTGCTGGCACTGGCGTGGGGTCATCAGGCCAAGGCTGCCGATATCGAAGCCGGAAAAGCCAAAGCGGCGGTCTGTGCCGCCTGTCACGGCGTGGAAGGTAAGGCGATGATCCCCAACTATCCCCATCTGGCGGGTCAGAATGCCGCCTATCTGGTGAAACAGTTGAAAGCGTTCAAGGATGGCTCTCGCAAAGAGCCCTTGATGGACCCCTTCATGGCGCCGCTGACCGAGGCGGATATCGACAATCTGGCGGCCTTCTACGCCAGCCTGAAATAGCCTCGCGTCTGATTCGCACTCATCCAGAGCCGCGTCTGCTGTGGTCGATTACGCTTCGCTAATCGACCCTACCGGCGGCAGTAGTCGATGATCAGGTCCATAAAGGCTTCGCCGAAGCGTTCCAGCTTGCGGTGGCCGACGCCGTTGATGGCCAACATCTCGTCTTCGGTCATCGACATCGCCGCTGACCCCATCTCCACCCGAGTTGCTATCTACCGTCGGCAGTAGTCGATGATCAGGTCCATAAAGGCTTCACCGAAACGTTCAAGCTTGCGGTGGCCGACGCCGTTGATGGCCAGCATCTCGTCCTCGGTCATCGGCATCAGCTGAGCCATCTCCACCAGAGTCGCATCGTTGAACACCACGTAGGGCGGCACCTCTTCGTCCTCGGCAATCTGCTTGCGCAAGCCGCGCAGCTCCTTGAACAACCGCTTGTCGTAGTTGGCATTGTCGAGCAGGCCGTTGCGCTTCTCTTTGCGGCTGGAGATAGGCTGCAAGCGGGGCACCGCCAGCTCCAGCGTCACCTCGCCACGCAGCACGGGGCGGGCCGCTTCGGTCAGCTGCAGCACCAGATTGCGGGTGATGTTCTGGGTCAGCAGCCCCTTGTGGATCAGCTGGCGGATCACGCTCATCCAGTATTCGTGGCTCTGATCCTTGCCGATGCCATAGGTCGAGAGCTTGTCGTGGCCGTGATCCTTGATGCGCTGGTTGAGCGAACCGCGCAGCACCTCCACCACATAGCCCACCCCGAAATTCTGCCCCACCCGCCAGACGCAGGAGAGCGCCTTCTGGGCATCTTCGGTGCCGTCATAGCTCTTGGGCGGATCGAGACAGATATCGCAGTTGCCGCACGGCTTGTCGTTGTACTCGCCAAAGTAATTGAGCAGCACCTGACGGCGGCAGGTCTGCGCCTCGGCAAAGGCCGCCATCACGTTGAGCTTGTACTGCTCCACCTGCAACTGCTGCGGGTTCTCGATGTTGTCGAGCAGACGGCGCACCCGGCCGATATCGGCGGGATCGTAAAGCAGCAGCGCCTCGGCGGGAGTGCCATCACGACCGGCGCGACCGGTCTCCTGATAGTAGGATTCGATGTTCTTCGGAATGTCGTAGTGCACCACGAAGCGCACGTTGGGCTTGTCGATGCCCATGCCGAACGCCACCGTCGCCACCACGATCTCGACATCATCCTTGAGGAAGGCATCCTGGGTCTGCTGGCGCTGCTCGAGCGGCAGCCCCGCATGATAGGGCGCCGCCTTGCAGCCGTGGCGGGATAACCGCTCGGCCACCTCCTCCACCCGATTACGGCTGGAGCAGTAGACGATGCCGCAGTTGCCCTTCTGGCTCTGCACATAACGCAGCAACTGCTCCGCCGCCTTGAACTTCTCCACCAGGCTGTAGCGGATATTGGGTCTGTCAAAGCTGGCGGTGTGGATAAAGGGATCGTTGAGTTCCAACCGGTGCAGCATGTCGCTGCGGGTCGCCTCGTCGGCGGTGGCGGTGAGCGCCACCACCGGCACCTGCGGGAACCACTGCTTGAGTCGCCCCAGCGCCGCGTACTCAGGCCGGAAATCGTGGCCCCACTGGGAGACACAGTGCGCCTCGTCGATGGCGAACAGCCCGAGCGGCAGCTCCGCCAGCCGGTCCATAAACTCGTGCTGCAGCAAGCGCTCGGGGGAGACGTAGACGATCTTTATTTCGCCGCGGCGCATGGCGGCGAAGTTCTGGATCATCTCCTCCCGACTGAGGGCCGAGTTGATGTAGACCGCCGCCACACCGTTGGCGCGCAGGCTGTCGACCTGATCCTTCATCAGCGAAATAAGGGGGGAGACCACCACCCCGAGCCCGGGCCGCAGCAGCGCCGGGATCTGGTAGCAGAGCGACTTGCCGCCGCCGGTGGGTTTGAGCACCAGTGCATCGCGCCCCGCGACGATCTGCTCGATGATCTCGAGCTGACCCGGCCGAAACTGCTGATAGCCGAAGACCGCCTGCAGCAGGGCAAGCGGACTCTCTGGCTGAGGATCTGGCAGGGTTTCGGCAATCGCGGTCATGGGCTCTCCTTTGGGGTCGCCATTCTAAAGCAGCCGCCGCCCACAATAAACCTGCCATTGCGACTGTTAAGGAACTGTTGCAGACTGACTGGAGTTTTTACTCGGCTTTGATGACAAGGATTGGGATCAGAGAATGAAACAGATGCTCAAGAAGATGGCGCTCAGTGGCATTGCCAACCTGTTTGCCGAGAAGATGCCGTTCAACAAGCTGATCGGCATGCAGGTGACCCACTACGACTTCGACAAGGTGGAACTGCGCATCAAGATGGACGAGAAGCTGATCGGCAACCCCTTCCACAACATCCTGCACGGCGGCGTCACCGCCACATTGCTGGATGTAGCGGGCGGCATGATTGTCGCCGCCTCCTGCATCGACGAGCTGGAGGAGTTCTCCCCCAGCTATCTCAAGGAGCGCTTCGCCCGCCTCGGCACCATCGATCTGCGGGTGGACTACCTGCGTCCGGGGCGCGGCAACGAGTTTATCGCCACCGCCCACATCATCCGGGCTGGCAGCAAGGTCGCAGTCGCCCGGATGGAGCTGCACAACGAAGAGGGCACCCACATTGCCTTCGGCACCGGCACCTATCTGGTGGGTTGAACCAAATTTGTGCATAAAAACCACGCTGCTAATCCACTTTTAATCATTAGATTCCTTACCCCCTCTGGCCGAACAAGGTCCATACTGATAGTCGGGATTGTGTGCAGAGGGAGGATTGCAGGCGATGAGTGCGAAACTGGCCATCAAACCATCCAGAGCCTTGTTGACACAGCTCGAGTCCATGCTCGACGAGGTGCAGACACCCGAGTGTCGCCACTGGTTGGAACAGGAGCTTGAGGGGTATTCTCTCTCCTCACCCCTGCCTTGGTATCGCATCGTTCCCTGTCGGCAACGCGGTCACTTTCTGGATCTGAAAACGGGAAAATATTTGACCTGTCACATCAACAGTCAAACGCTATGCCAACGCGATCTGGCCCAAATTCAGTTCATTTATGCCCGTGAACCCGCCGCCCACTATTTACTGCAACGCAATTCCGGTATTGAACCCTGGCCAGAGCAGCTGCTGGAAGATTATCAGGAGCAGTTGATCCCCGGTCATTTATGCCTGCAAGCCTGGCATGAGCCAGTGATTTCATTACGTGCACAACTGATGGAGGGAATAGAACATTTCATTAGTGAGTACCCCAAGCACGCGGCCTTGCTGCCTCAACACAGTTTCAAGGCTTTGCGGCATCAGCACTGGCATATCTGAGTAAGCGCCTGGCGCGCAAGGAGGGCACCATAGACAAGACCCATAGCGAGATTGCCACAATCTAGAGTGCCGGAGTCAGGATCAGACTCCACCGATGGGCCACCGAGCGGTGGCCCTTTTAATATCCGCAGCCACCACACTATCGACTGCTCCGCGCACCATAAACTGTTGTGGTCAACTAAGACCCGGACACCTGCTTATATCCAATCTTTACCCTCCCTTCCCATATCCCACCGACTTATCGCATCTCTACCCCCTTCCGGCCGGAAAAAGTGGGTTGCCATCACAAGCCGAAAACGAATAGCGGATAGCGGATAGCGGATAGCGGATAGCGGATAGCGGATAGCGGATAGCGGATAGCGGATAGCGGATAGCGGATAGGCAAAGTGTGGCGCCATGAACCCGCAACACAAACAGGCAATCATTGCTCGTAGAGTCTTGGCCTATCGGCAGGTCGGCAGGTCGGCAGGTCGGCAGGTCGGCAGGTCGGCAGGTCGGCAGAGAAAAGAGCAACCCGCGGCGGAAAGCCAATGCAAAAAGGCCGCTCAATTGAGCGGCCTTTTCAAATTTGGTCGGTGTGAGAGGATTCGAACCTCCGACCCCTTCGTCCCGAACGAAGTGCGCTACCAAGCTGCGCTACACACCGATGTCTGCGGGACGGGAATTTACCGAAAGCCCCGACCCGACACAAGCCTTTTTTGCATTTGGCAGGAAAAAAAGTGCCATTCGCTCAACTATTCAGCACTCTTTTCACCCGTTTACCGGGCTGCAGCCAGCTGGTGACATTCCGGCAACCCAGAGTCAGACCAAGCGCAGGGAGGTTGGCCCCAGCAGACGGCGCTGCCAGTCAGCCACAGTGCCATGCTCCAGCCAGTCGGCTGCATGCTGGCGCCAGTTGGGCGAGAGAGCCGGATTTTCCAGCAACAGCAGCAGGTCGGTCTCGTTACGTACCTGATTGAACAGAATATCCGCCGTGCGCTTCACCGTCAGTTCGGGATAGGGTCTGTCTACCAGCTCCATGGCCGCGTCTGGCGCGATCATCCCCTCCTCCAGCACCCGCAGCAGCCAGCCACAGCGGCCACCCAGCTGCATCACCTGCGACATCTGGCCATAGCCAAAGCGCTGGTTGAGCTTGAAACAGGGGGATCTCGGCTGGCTGATCTGGATCAGCGCCTCACCGAGTCGATAGACATCGCCGATGCAGGCTTGCGCCTCGGTCAGCCCGATACCGGAGAGATTTTCGCCAAAAGCGGCAGGCTGCCAGGAGGTGCGTGGTGCTGGAAGACCCAGCGCGGTTTGCCAGGTCTGCCACCAGAGGTAGTGGTCGGCCGGATAGTAGTGGATCGCCCGATCCGGGCCACCGTGGTGGCGCAAATCACTCTGCTCATCCCCTTCCAGACCGGCAAAGGTACAGCGAACTGGTGCAGAGATCGGTTGCTTGTGAATGGCGCTGATGAGGCCGGGCACCAGCTCGGTGCCACGACCGCTAAAAAGGGAGATCCGCATACTCATCCTCCAAGTTGACGAGAGTAGGCGGATCTTATCATGGCGTCAGACGACGGCCTGCATCTGGGTGGTCATGGCGATCTCGGCACGACGGCGCTTCTCTGCCCTGGCCATCAGATACCAGCTGCCGAAGGTAAAGAGCGATACCGACAACAGGATCAGGCTGGCCACCGCGTTGATCTCGGGTTTAACCCCGAGCCGCACCGCCGAGAAGACCTCCATCGGCAGGGTAGTGGAGCCCGGGCCGGAGACGAAGCTCGCCAGCACCAGATCATCCAGCGACAGGGCGAACGACATCATGCCGCCCGCTGCCAGCGAGGGGGCGATCATCGGGATGGTGATCAGGAAGAACACCTTCCACGGCTTGGCGCCGAGATCCATCGCCGCCTCCTCGATCGAGAGATCCAGCTCCCGCAACCGCGCTGACACCACGATCGCCACGTAGGCGGTACAGAAGGTGGTGTGCGCGATCCAGATGGTCAGCATGCCCCGCTCGGCGGGCCAGCCCACCAGTTGGGCCATCGCCACGAACAGCAGCAGCAGCGACAGACCGGTGATCACCTCGGGCATCACCAGCGGCGCCGTCACCATGCCGCCGAACAGGGTACGACCACGGAAGTGGGGAATTCGGGTCAGCACGAAGGCCGCCACCGTCCCCAGCGCCACCGCGGCGATCGCGGTGTAGAAGGCGATCTCCAGCGAGCGGAACACAGACCCGATCAGTTGCTTGTTGTCGAGCAGGCCGAAGTACCACTTGAGCGACCAGCCACCCCATACCGTCACCAGCTTGGAGGCGTTGAAGGAGTAGATCACCATAATGACCATGGGCAGGTAGATAAACAGCAGCCCCAGCCAGAGCATCAGTTTGGCAAAACCGAAACGTCTCATCATGCCTTGTCCTCCAGCACTCTGAACTGGTTACGGTTGCAGCGGCTGGATACGGGATTGAACAACGCTGTTTTCATCATGCTTTACCCTCCAGCTCTTTGGCCTGGTTACGGTTGAAGAGGATGATCGGAATGATCAGCACCGCCAGCATCACCACCGCCAGCGCAGAGGCGACCGGCCAGTCGCGGTTGTTGAAGAACTCCTGCCACAACACCTTGCCGATCATCAGGGTCTCCGGGCCGCCCAGCATTTCGGGGATAACGAACTCCCCCACTACCGGAATAAATACCAGCATGCAGCCAGCGATAATGCCGTTCTTGGAGAGCGGCACCGTGATCCGCCAGAAGCGGGTCAGGTTGCGGGCACCGAGATCGGAGGCGGCCTCCAGCAGACTCTGATCATGCTTGACCAGATTGGCGTAGAGCGGCAGCACCATAAACGGCAGATAGGAGTAAACGATGCCGATATAGACCGCCAGGTTGGTGTTGAGGATCTGCAGCGGCTCGTCGATCAGCCCGATCCCCAGCAAGACGCTGTTGAGCAGGCCGTTGTTGCTGAGGATCCCCATCCACGCATAGACCCGGATCAGGATGGCGGTCCAGGTCGGCATCATGATCAGCAGCAGCAGCACGGTCTGGGTCTCCTTGTTGGCCCGGGCGATGGAGTAGGCCATCGGATAGCCAATCAGCAGGCAGAGCAGGGTGCTGATGAACGCCATCTTGAGGGAGCCCAGATAGGCCGCGATATAGAGCTCATCCTCCTGCAGCAGCAGGTAGTTGCCCATGTTGAGCAGGATGGTGAGCTGATTGTCGGCCCAGCTCACCACGTCGGTGTAGGGCGGGATCGCCACATCCGCTTCCGCGAAACTGATCTTCACCACGATGACGAAGGGCAGCAGGAAGAACAGGAACAGCCAGAAGAAGGGGATGCCGATCACCAGCCGGCGCCCCCCGACCCGCTTCAGTCGTTGCAAGAACTTCATGATTGCAGCACCACGCCGCTGTCATCTTCCCAGTAGAGGAACACCTGGTCATCCCAGGTTGGCCGCTTGCCGTGGCGTTCGGCATTGGCGATGAAAGCCTGAACGATTTTGCCCGAGGGCAGCTGGATGTGATAAACCGAGTGGCCGCCCAGATAGGCGATGTCATAGACCTCACCCTTGGTCCAGTTGAAGTCCGGGTGCTCGATCTCCTCCGGCTTTTGCAGACTCATCAGCAGTTTTTCCGGCCGCAGGGCGTAGGTCACCTTCTTGTTCTCGGCGCGGGAGCTGATGCCGTGGCCCACATAGATGGGCTGCTCCAGATCGGCGCAGGCGATAGTCGCGTGGTCCTGCTCATCCTCCACCAGCAGGCCATCGAACAGGTTGACGTTGCCGATGAACTCGCACACCAGCCGACTGGCCGGGGTCTCGTAGATATCCATCGGGCTGCCGATCTGCTCGATGCAGCCGAGGTGCATGATGGCGATCCGCTCCGCCATGGTCATCGCCTCTTCCTGATCGTGGGTCACCATGACGCAAGTAACCCCGACCCGCTCGATGATCTCCACCAGCTCCAGCTGCATCTTGGAACGCAGCTTCTTGTCGAGCGCCCCCATGGGTTCATCGAGCAGCAACAACTTGGGACGCTTGGCCAGCGAGCGGGCTAACGCCACCCGCTGACGTTGACCACCGGAGAGCTGGTGCGGCTTGCGACGGGCATACTGGGTCATCTGCACCAGCTTGAGCATCTCCTCCACCCGGGCATCGACCTCCGCCTTGGGCAGGCCGTCCTGCTTGAGGCCGAAGGCAATGTTCTGCGCCACCGTCATATGGGGGAACAGGGCGTAGGACTGGAACATCATGTTGATGGGGCGCTCGTAAGGCGGCATGTCGGTGATATCGACCCCGTCGAGGAACAGCCGCCCCTCGGTCGGGCGTTCGAAACCGGCCAGCATCCGCAGCAGGGTCGATTTGCCGGAGCCGGAACCACCGAGCAGTGCGAAAATCTCGCCCTTGTGGATATTGAGAGATACGTTATCGACCGCCAGCGTTTCGTCGAACTGCTTGCTTACCCGATCAATCTTCACCAGCACTTCTTTGCGCTGCTGACTGCCCTCGAGGGCTTTCTTGTAGGCACTGGAGGCTATCGCCATTACCAAACTCCCCAACGTGATACCGACCTCACGGCCGATCCATAAAAGCGATTTGGCGCCCCCGAACGGGCACCAAGGTTAGGTTCCGGACTTGATCTTGTTCCAACTCCGGGTCATCAGCCGCATCACTGCGCGAGGGTGTGTCTGCGACACATAAAGCCTCGCCAGCACCGGCTGTGGTGGATAAACAGACTCGTCGTCACGCACTTTTTCATCCATAAACGCTGCCGCTTTGGCATTGGGATTGGCATAGCCCACATAGTTGCTGACCTTGGCAATCACTTCGGGCTGCAGGACGTAGTTGATGAGGGCGTGCGCCTCTTTGACATTGGTGGCATCGGCCGGGATCGCCATCATGTCGAACCACAGATTGCCCCCCTCTTTCGGAATGCTGTAGGCAATCTTCACCCCCTTGCCAGCCTCATCGGCGCGGGCAGCGGCCTGCAGGATGTCGCCGGAAAAACCGGCTGCCACGCAGATATCGCCATTGGCGAGATCGCCGATGTATTTGGAGGAGTGAAAGTAGGTCACATACGGCCGCACCTTGAGCAGCAGCGCCTCGGCCTGTTTGATATCAGCCTGTTCGTGGCTGTTTGGATCGAGTCCGAGGTAGTTGAGAGCGGCAGGGATCATCTCGTCGGCGGAGTCGAGAAAAGCGACGCCGCAGCGCGAGAGTTTCGCCATGTTTTCCGGTTCGAAGATGGCCGCCCAGGAGTCAATCTTGTCGACCCCCAGTACCGCCTTGATTTTGTCGACGTTGTAGCCGATGCCGTTGGTTCCCCACAGATAGGGCACCGCGTATTGATGACCCGGATCCACCTTGTCGAGCTGCTTGAGCAGTACGGGATCCAGGTTGGCCATATTGGGCAGCAGGGATTTGTCCAGCTTCTGGAACGCTCCCGCCTCTATCTGTTTGGCCAGGAAATTATTGGAGGGCACCACCAAATCGTAACCGGTCCGCCCCGTCAGCAACTTGCCTTCCAGGGTTTCGTTGGAGTCAAACACGTCATAGACGGTCTTGATCCCGGTCGCCTGCTGGAAATCACTGAGAGTGGTCTCGCCGATATAGTCTGACCAGTTGTAGAAGTGCAGCTCTGGCGCAGCCTGAGCCACATTCGCCAATCCCATGGTCAGCGCTATGGTTAGCAATTTGGTTGTCTTCACGGTGTCAGTTCTCCTGTTGCAGTGGTTGACCGTCTGCGCATCCATTCGCGCGGCCCATCCGGATGGATGGCATCACTACCCTCCCGGCCGAACTGCGGACCGGGAGGGGTATTCGTTACTTACTTGCCGGACTTGATCTTGGTCCAGCTGCGAGTCATCACTCGCTGCACCTTGGCCGGCAGATCCGGGAAGGTGTAGATCTTCTGCAGGGTTGCCGCATCGGGGTAGATACCCGGATCGGTGCGGATCGCCTCATCCACCAGAGGGGTTGCCGCCTTGTTGCCGTTCGGGAACTGCACCACGTTGGTGATACTGGCGATCACCTCAGGCTTCATCAGATAGTTGATGAAGGTGTGGGCAGCCTCGACGTTCTTGGCATCCGCCGGAATGGCGATCATGTCAAAGAAGCTGCCCGCCCCCTCTTTCGGAATGGTGTAGGTCAGCGCCACGCCATTGTTGGCTTCAGCCGCCCGCGCCTTGGACTGCTGCAAGTCACCGGAGTAACCGACCGCGACGCAAAGGTTGCCGTTGGCCAGATCCGATATGTACTTGGAGGAGTGGAAATAGGCGGTATAGGGACGGATGGAGAGGAACAGCTCCTCTGCCTTCTTCAGCTCGGCCGGTTTCTGGCTATCCGGTTTGAAGCCCAGGTATTGCAAGGCGGCCGGCAGCATTTCGGTCGGTGAATCGAGGAAGGAGACGCCACACTCTTTCAGCTTGGCCATGTTCTCCGGCTTGAACACCAGATCCCATGAGTTAACCGGGGCATCGGCCCCCAGCACGGCCTTCACCTTCTCGGCGTTGTAGGCATAACCGATGGTGCCCCACAGATAGGGGATGGAGTACTGGTTACCCGGATCGCTCGGCTCGAGCGCCTTGAGCAGGCCGGGATCCATATTTTGCCAGTTGGAGAGCTTGGACTTGTCCAGCTTCTGGAACACGCCCGCCTTGATCTGCTTGGCCAGGAAGGGGTTGGATGGCACCACGATGTCGTAGCCCGAGCTACCCGCCAGCAATTTGGCTTCCAGCACCTCGTTGCTGTCGAATACGTCATACACCACCTTGATGCCCGTCTCTTTCTGGAAGTTATCCAGGGTATCCGGCGCGATATAGTCGCTCCAGTTGTAGACGTGCAGCACCTTCTCTTCAGCCATTGCTCCGGCACTTGCCATGACCAGAGCCACAGAGGCAGCGATCACTCCTGTTTTGAAAGACATCATCCTTGTCTCCTAAGCAAATTGTATGCGCATGCCAACCTGCCCGACCCACCTCAACCTTTCAGCTTTTCGGCTGTCAGATCCAGACTGCGCCTGGCCAGATCGACCAATTCATCAACCTGTTCCTCGGTGATCACCAAGGGGGGCGATATGATCATGGTATCGCCTACCGCCCTCATCACCAAGCCATTGTTAAAGCAGAACTCCCGACAGGTCATCCCCGCATTTACGTGCGCCGGGAAACGCCGGTTGGTCTGTTTGTCCTGCACAATTTCCAGCGCGGCCACCAGCCCGCGGCCACGGGTTTCCCCCACCAGCGGATGATCGGCCAGCTCGGCCCAGCGGCGCTGCAAATAGGGGCCGATGGTATCATGCACTCGCTTAACTATGCTCTCTTTCTGCATAAGCTGGATATTGGCCACCGCCACGGCGCAAGAGACCGGATGGCCCGAGTAGGTGAAGCCGTGGTTGAACTCGCCCCCCTCCTCTACCAGCCCCTTGGCGACCCGGTCGCTCACCATCACAGCGCCGAGCGGCAAGTAACCGGAGGTAATCCCCTTGGCCAGACACATCAGGTCCGGCTTGATGCCAAACCCTTCGCTGGCAAACCAGTGGCCGGTGCGGCCAAAGCCGCAGATCACCTCGTCGGCGATCAGCAGAATGCCGTAGTGATCGCAGATGCGCTGGATCTCCGGCCAGTAGCTGTCAGGCGGAATGATGACGCCCCCCGCTCCCTGGATCGGCTCGCCGATAAAGGCGGCCACCTTGTCCACCCCCAGTTCCAGAATCTTCTGCTCCAACTGACGGGCCCGCTCCAGCCCGAACTCGTGGGCGCTCATCCCCTGCCCCTCACCGAAGTGATAGGGCTGGTCGATGTGCACTATGCCGGGAATGGGCAGGCCACCCTGGGCATGCATCCCCTTCATGCCGCCCAGACTCGCCCCCGCCACGGTAGAACCGTGATAGGCGTTGTGACGGCTGATGATCACCTGTTTATCAGGCTGCCCCTTGCTGGCCCAGTAGTGGCGCACCATCCGCAGCACGGTGTCGTTGCACTCGGAGCCGGAACCGGTGAAGAAGACGTGGTTGAGGTGAGACGGCGTGACTTCGGCCAGCAGGGTCGCCAGCTCGATCACCGGCGGGTGAGCGGTCTGGAAGAAGAGGTTGTAGTAGGGCAATTGCTGCATCTGACGGGTGGCGGCATCCACCAACTCCTGGCGGCCATAGCCCATATTGACGCACCACAGGCCTGCCATGCCATCGAGAATGCGGTGGCCGTCGGAATCTTCCAGATAGACGCCGCTGGCTTTGGTAATGATGCGCGAGCCCTTCTTGTTCAGGGCCTGAAAGTCGGTAAAGGGGTGCAGGTGGTGGCTGGCATCCAGTTGTTGCCACTCACGGGTTGTCTGCTGCATTTGTTGCTCCTCGGTTCCTTCGATTTAGCAAGATTCAGTCGTCAAATAGTCAGGCTGGTAGTCAGGTGGGCTGGCATACTCGCAGCCACAACCACTCACAGGTGGCTACCGCCACCTGACTCGCTTCCGGTGTCTTCGATACAGGGATCGGGGAGGCCGACTCAGGCCTCCCCGTCACAGAGGGATCAGACGTTCAGCAGCAGGAACTCCCGCTCCCAGCGACTGATCACCCCGAAGTAGGTCTCGTACTCTTTGCGTTTGACCGCCACGAAGGCACGGGTGAAGCGCTCGCCCAACATCTCCTTGATAGGCTCGCACTGTTCGAGATGGCTGAGTGCCTCCTCCAGCGAGCGGGGCAGGCTGTAGGGCAGGTCATAGGCGCTCGACTTCATCTCCTGCATGGGCTCCAGCTTCTCCATCATGCCGAGATAGCCACAGGCCAGGGTGGCGGCCAGCGCCAGATAGGGGTTGGCATCGGCACCGGCGAAACGGTTCTCCACCCGGCGCGCACTCGGGTCGGAGAAGGGCACCCGCAGACCGCAGGTGCGATTCTCTACGCCCCACTGGACGTTGCGCGGTGCGCTCTCGCCAAAGGTGAGGCGGCGGTAGGAGTTGACGTTGGGGGCCAGCAGGGCGGTCACCGCCGGGGTGTATTTCTGCAGACCGGCGATGAAGTGCATGAACTGTTCGCTGTTGCCGCCGCTCGCGGTACCGAACAGGTTGTGGCCGTTCACATCTTCCAGACTCTGGTGGATATGCATGGCGGAGCCGGGCTCGTCGCTCATCGGCTTGGCCATAAAGGTGGCGTAGATGCCGTGCTTGTGGGCCGCCTCGCGCATGGTGCGCTTGAACAGAAACACCTGATCCGCCAGATCGATGGCATCCCCGTGCAGGAAGTTAATCTCCATCTGGGCGGCACCCGATTCGTGGATCAGGGTGTCCACCTCCAGCTCCTGCGCCTCGCAGTAGTCATACATGTCTTCGAAGATGGGGTCGAATTCGTTGACCGCATCGATACTGAACGACTGGCGGGCGGTCTCCGGGCGGCCGTTGCGACCCACCGGCGGCACTAGGGGGTAATCGGGGTCTTCGTTGCGTTTGACCAGATAGAATTCCAGCTCGGGGGCGACCACCGGCTTCCAGCCCTGCTTCTCGTAAAATGACAGAACCCGACGCAGCACGGAGCGCGGCGCGATGTCGATCAACTTGCCGTTGATGTCAAAACAGTCGTGGATAACCTGCGCGGTGGGCTCCAGCGCCCAGGGGACAAAACGGATGGTGTTGGGGTCGGGATAGAGCTGCATGTCCCGCTCCAGCGGGTCGATCATGCTGTCGTCATCCGGATATTCGCCGGTCACCGTCTGGGTGAAAATCACCTCGGGCAGACGCATGCCCCCTTCGCGCAAAAACTTGTTGGCTGGGATGATCTTGCCCCGGGCGTTGCCGGTGAAATCCGGGAACAGACACTCCACTTCCGTGATGCGATTGCTCTCCATCCAGCCTTTGATACTGTCCATGTTAAACCCCGACTTTACGGTTGCCATTGGCAAGAGTGTCTAATATATGGAACACCCTTGTTATAAAATTGTAATCAACATCACCATAAAAGCCCGCCATCAAGGGCAATGTCAAGCGGGTGTGTTTAAAAAACTATAAATAACGGCGCATATAATGACCAGGTCGGCACCAAATACTAAACACTCAAATCCGGACTCCACCCGCCGATCCCGCCCTTGCTGAGCATTGCAAAGCCGATGCCAACAGAGGGGGCCGCGGGTGCCGGAACACAACCAATCCCCCGTCGGAACGGGCCATTTTTTTGCAAAGGCGCACAATCCTTACCCTATTTGCTTTGCTTGGCTGCATTTTTTTGGTACAAGGCCCGCCCTGATTTGCACTCTCTTGCATGAAACAGGTGCAAATCGGGATACAAGGGCTTGGTCTGTAGGCAGACAGCCCCCATAAACAGGGATAATTGGGTTAGTAAACTGACTGGTAGTTAATCGTATGTGTGATTTCATGACTGAAGACCAACTGGCCTTTTACAAGGGGCAGATCGAGCGACAGATCGTCGAGCTCGAAGAGCGCCTGAACTCCCAGGCCAGCCAGGCCATCGCCACCGACACCAACGAGATGGCTGATGAAATTGACCGTGCCAGTATCGAGGAAGCCCGCCGTCTGGAGCTGAACCGCATCGAGCACGACAAACTGCACCTTCGCAAGCTGCGGGGCGCATTGAAGCGCATCAGCGAAGGGGATTTTGGTTACTGCGAATCTTGCGGTGACGAGATCTCCATAAAGCGGCTGCATGCCCGTCCGGAATCCCGTTTCTGCGTCGAATGCCAGAGCACCAAGGAATTTAACGATACCCACGTGTTCCGTCGCGTCGCCTGATTCTTCGAAGAACCGTCACCATTCTGGTGCAACAGGCGGCCAGCAAGGCAGGGCCCAACGCTCAAACCTTGCACACCGCCTCGCAACAAGATGGTGACAAGTTCTGTTAGACTCCGGACACGTTCCGGAATCTACAGGAGAACAGAGAGTGAAATGGCTCATCAAGCTGTGTTTGTGCCTGCCGCTGCTGGCACAAGCACAGGTTCTGACGGTCAAGGTCCCCAGCCGTCCCGTCAACAATCTTGACCAGGAGTACCAGTACAAGCTGCTGGAACTGGCCCTGACCCGCTCCGGGCAACCTTTTCGCATCCAGCCTGTCGAACTCGACCTCAACCAGTTTACCCTCCAGCAGCAGCTGAGCAAGGGCAAGACCATCAACGTCTTCTGGATGGGCACCTCCAGCGCACTCGAATCCTCCCTGATTGCCGTCCCCATTCCGCTGTTTCGCGGGCTGGAAGGATTGCGGCTGTCATTCATCCACGCGGATGCTCAGGAGAAGTTCAACCAGATCAATACCCTGGCCGATCTCAAACAGCTGAAGGCGGCGCAAGGGGTGGGGTGGGCCGATAACAAGATTCTGGAAAATGCCGGTATCCCGACCTTCTCCGGCCGATACAGCAGCCTGTTTCGCCTCATCAACGACGGCGACAAGATCGACTTCTTCCCGCGCGCCCTGGTGGAGATCTTCGCCGAGCGCAGCGAGCTGGTGGCGCAGTATCCCAACCTCGCCATCGAGCAGCATCTGCTGATCCGCTACCCCTTCGCCCAGTTCTTCTTCGTCAGCCCCGAATACCCCAAGCTGGCCAAGGCGATTCAGACCGGGCTGGAGCGGGCCTATGCCGACGGCAGCTTCATGAAATTCTTCCATGACAACCCCAAGATCCGCGAAGCGCTGGCCAGCGCCAACCTCGATCAGCGGGTCACCATCGCCCTGCCCAATCCGGACATGACCCCGTTGCTAAAATCCATTCCGGCCCAATATTGGGATTATCCACCGCAGGGATAAGCATTCCGAGCGCCTGACCATGAGGGTCGGGCAGCGTGAGCACAATGCGCCAGGGAGGTGCCATGAAGGGAATCCAGGAGTGGTTTGCGGAGTACGGCCAGAGCCATCGCCATCCGGTCAACGTTGCCATCCACAAGCTAGCGGTGCCGGGCATCTATCTCTGCTCGCTGGCGCTGCTCTGGTGTCTGCCACACGGGCCCTTGCCAGAGCCACTCAACTGGGCGGCAGTGGCGGCCATTCCGGTGTTGCTGTTCTATCTGCAGTTGTCGTTTTCGCTGTTCGCGGGGATGGCCGGGCTGACCGCGCTGGGACTGTGGATCTGCCACCAGTGGCAGGGGCCGCTGTTGTGGCCAGCCGTGGCAGCGTTCGTGTTGCTCTGGATAGCCCAGTTTGTCGGCCACAAGATCGAGGGCAAGCGCCCCTCCTTCCTCGCCGACCTGCAATTTCTGCTGATAGGCCCCGCCTGGGTGCTTGCCAGCCTCTATCGTCGCTTGCGCCTTCCCTACTGAGGAGGGCCAACAGGAGAGACCATGACACATAACCACACGCGACATAATGCCCTGCACCGCGCCCTGCCCCTGCTGCTGGGGGCCCTGTTTGCCGGCCCGGCACTGGCCGACAAGGCCGACCCGGTCGGTGAAGTGAGTACCGCCTTCAAGCTGTTTGGCCCCAACCACAAGATCCTGGTGGAGGCGTTCGACGACCCGCGCATCGACGGCGTCGCCTGCTATCTGGCACGCCCCAAGACCGGCGGCGTCAAAGGCGGGCTGGGACTGGCGGAAGATCCCTCCCACGCCTCCCTGTCGTGCCACCAGATCGGCCCCATCACCCTGCCCGAGAAATTGAAGGCGGGGGAAGAGGTGTTCGACGTCAGCACTTCACTGGTGTTCAAGGAACAGAAAGTGGTGCGTTTTTACGACAAGAAACGCAATGCGCTGGTTTACCTGACCTACAGCACCAAACTGGTGGATGGTTCGTACAAGAGTGCAGTCAGCGCAGTTCCCATTATGCCGTGGGGACAATAACCAGCCGGTCTGTCCGGTGATGGCCGACCCATTTTGTTGTAATTTGACGACACACACGCTGCGGAGCACATACCATGAAAGTCGCCGTATTCAGTACCAAGAGCTATGACAAAGAGCATTTCAACCAGGCCAACAGCCAGTACGGCTTCGACCTGGAGTTTTTCGATGTGCGGCTGGAGGCCAAAACGGCCCGACTGGCTCACGGCTTCCCGGTGGTGTGTCTGTTCGTCAATGACGATGCCGACCGCGAGGTATTGACCGAACTGGCTGCCAACGGCACCCGGGTGATCGCCCTGCGCTGCGCCGGTTATAACAACGTGGATCTGGCCGCCGCCAAAGAGCTGGGGCTGAAAGTGGTGCGGGTGCCCGCCTACTCCCCCGAGGCGACCGCAGAACACGCCGTCGGCATGATGATGTGCCTCAACCGCCGCATCCATAAGGCTTATCAGCGCACCCGCGACGCCAACTTCTCGCTGGAAGGGCTGGTCGGCTTCAACATGCATGGCAAGACCGTTGGCGTCATCGGCACCGGCAAGATCGGTCTGGCCGCCCTGCGCATCCTCAAGGGGTTCGGGGTTCGCCTGCTGGTCAACGATCCTTACCAGAATCCCGCAGCCATCGAGCTGGGTGCCGAGTACGTGGATCTCGATACTCTGTTCCGCCAATCCGACATCATCAGCCTGCACTGCCCGCTGTTCAAAGAGAACTACCACCTGTTGAACAAGGAGGCATTTGCCAAGATGAAGGACGGGGTGATGATCATCAACACCAGCCGTGGCGGCCTGCTCGACTCCAACGCCGCTATCGAGGCGCTCAAGACCTCCCGTATCGGCGCGCTGGGGCTGGATGTCTACGAAGAGGAAGAGGATCTCTTCTTCTCCGACAAGTCCAACGAGGTGATCACCGATGACGTGTTCCGCCGCCTGTCTGCCTGCCACAACGTGCTGTTCACCGGCCATCAGGCGTTCCTGACCCGCGAGGCGTTGCACGCCATCGCCGATACCACCCTCGGCAATATCCGCGCCATCGAGAACCAGGGCCGCTGCGACAACGAAGTGGAATAAGGGCTAATCCCTTCATCCTGTTCTTCATTGCTGTGCGCCGGGTTGTGAGACCCGGCGCCTTCGGGTAGGCTAGCCCCCCTTTTTTATTCAGGAGTCTGGCGCCCATGTTGATCGGATTTGCTCACGGTACCTCCGACCATGCGTCGGGTGGTGAGACCCGGCACCTTCGGGTAGGCCAGCCCTCCGTTCTTACTCTGGAGTCTGGCAAACATGTTCATCGGATTTGATTACGGTACCTCCAACTGTGCCGTGGCCGTGATGGAACAAGGTAGCCCCAGGCTGCTGAATCTTGGCGCATCCCGCTATCTCCCCTCCACCCTGCATGCCCCCCACCGGGATGCTATCGCCGGTCTGTTGGCCGAAGGGCTGGCCCCCACCCAGCAGGCGGAGTACCTCAAGCTGCGTGGCCCCGTGGTCACCCGTGCCCAGATGGTTCGCCGCCAGATGCGCGAAGAGGGGCTGATCGACGAACTGAGCTTCGGCGGTGCCGCGCTGGAGCGCTATCTGGAGGAGCCGGACGACGGTTACTACATCAAATCGCCGAAATCCTTCCTCGGTGCCTATGGCCTCAAGGCACCCCAGATCGCCCTGTTTGAAGACATCGTCTGCGCCATGATGCTCCACGTCCGCCAGCAGGCGGAGCAGCAGCTCGGCGCCCCGATCCGCCAAGCGGTGATCGGTCGTCCGGTCAACTTCCAGGGTCTGGCGGGGGAAGATAGCAACAGCCAAGCCATCGCCATCCTGACCGAGGCGGCCCGTCTGGCCGGTTTCGAGCAGGTGGAGTTCCTCTATGAACCGGTGGCCGCCGGGTTTGAATTCGAGGCGCGCCTCACCGAAGACGCCGTGGTGCTGGTAGTGGATATCGGCGGCGGTACCACCGACTGCTCCATGCTGCGGATGGGCCCCAGCTACCGCGATCAGCTGGATCGCAGCGGCGACCTGCTCGGCCACAGCGGCCAGCGGATCGGCGGCAACGACTTCGATATCCGGCTGACGGTGGAGGGGATGATGCCGCTGCTCGGCATGCACGAGACCCTCAAGACCGGCAAGCCGCTGCCCCACCCGCTGTTCTGGGATGCGGCCGCCATCAACGACGTCAGCGCCCAGAGCCGTTTCTACAGCCTCGATACCGCCCGCCAGCTGCAGGATCTGCAGCTCGACAGCCTGCCGGGCAGCAAACTGGGACGGCTGGCCAGCCTGCGGGCCCACAAGCTGAGCCACCAGCTGGTGTGGCGCGCCGAGCAGGGCAAGATCGCCCTCTCGGAGCAGGAGTTCAATCGCCAGTCGCTGGCCGAGCTGGAAAAAGGGCTGGAAGCGGAGCTGACCCGCGACCAGCTGGCCAACGCCTCGGCCCTGCTGCTGGAGAAGATTGGCGAGCTGATGGACGAAGCGATTGCCGCCGCCGGTGTGCAGCCGGATCGCATCTTCGTCACCGGCGGTAGCGCCCGCTCACCGCTGATCGCCCGCTTTATCCGCCAGAAGCTCCCGTCCATCCCGCTCGAGGGGGGTGATGACTTCGGCTCGGTAGCCGCCGGTCTTGCCCGTTATGCCGAACGTCTATTCGCCAACTGATCCCCGAGATAGCGCAAACTGATGGCAATATCACCAAGGTGTTGCCATTAAGCGACAGTGGTGCGGGACAAGGGGCGACAGAAGCGGTCGGTCATCCCCTCTCGCACCCTGCTCCCGTATGCTCAAAAGGGGTATTCTTGACGCTCCCCCAACCGGAGCCCCCTCATGCCCAGATTGCCCTTTTTGCTGATCCCCCTGTTACTGCTCGCTGGCTGCAGCTCGACCGCCTTTGTTCAGCAAGATCTGCAACACCACCACTGGGTTCTGAGCAAACTGGATGGCCAACCGATCGAGGCCCCCCGCGACAATCCCCCCGATTTCGAGATCGGCGAGCACTTCACCGTCAACGGTATCGCCGGTTGTAACCGCTACTTCGGTCAGGGCCATCTGGAAGATGACAAGCTGTGGGTCACCAGTCTGGGCAGCACAGAAATGGCCTGCATGCCGCCGCTGGACACCATAGAACAGGCCGTGCTGACCACTCTAACCGAGGGGGCGACCTTGAGCGGTACCAGTCAGAACCTGATCCTGCAGGGCAAACAGCACCGTTTGGAATACACCTTGCGCGACTGGGTGTTCTAGCGCTCACAAAGCCGCATCACAAACAGGAACATGTTGTCCGGCTGTGGCACAATATGAGGCAGAGTTCGCAATGGAGGCTGCCTCAGCCATGTCGATGGATCGCCTGTTTGACAAGATCAAACAACTCCCCACTATTCCCAAGCTGCTGCACGAGTTGATGCAGAGCTTCAACGACGAGAATGCCCGCATCGACGAGATTGCGGCCAAGATCGCCATGGATCAGGTGATCAGCGTCAAGGTTCTGCGGATGGCCAACTCGGCCGCCCTGCGCCGGGGCAACGAAGTGACCTCCATCGAACAGGCGGTGATCCGGCTCGGCTTCAACCGGCTGCGCTCCGTGGTGGTCGCCTCCGGCATCATCGGCAGCTTCAAGGCCCCGCCCAGCTTCGACAAGAACAAGTTCTGGACCGAGACCTTCCAGGTCGCCACCATTGCCAAGACCCTGGCGCAGGAGACCAAGGCACTGGATCCCGAGACCGCCTTTACCTGTGCCCTGATCCACAACATCGGTGAACTGCTCATCCAGAGCACCCTGCCGGAAGAGGCGGAACTCATCAATCTGGCGATCCAGAACGGCAGCAGCCGGGTCGAGGCCCAACGGGAGATGCTGGGCTACGACTATGCCCAGCTCGGTGCCGAGCTGGCGCGGCGCTGGAGCCTCTCAGAGGCCTTCGTCGATGCCATCTCCCAGCAGCTTGACCCGCTCTCCCACGATCCGGTCAGCAAGGAGGCGGTGCTGATCCGCCTCGCCGTGTTTATCTCCTTCGCCTGGAATGCGGGAGTGCCTGCCCAGGCCATTATCGCCCGCTTCCCCAAACCGCTCGCCGACCAGTTGGGACTGGATCCCAAGTCGCTGGCAGGCCAGCTCGAAACGCTCCACGAACAGGGT
This sequence comes from Aeromonas sp. YN13HZO-058, assembly GCF_001921245.1. Lineage (NCBI taxonomy): Bacteria > Pseudomonadati > Pseudomonadota > Gammaproteobacteria > Aeromonadales > Aeromonadaceae > Aeromonas > Aeromonas sp. YN13HZO-058. The sequence continues at coordinate 81,184 of NZ_MQSY01000060.1, forward strand.
AACGCCCTCGCCGATCTTCTGACTCAATAAGCATCATGACCCATCCGTTTCTGTTTCATCCCCAGGTGTCGCCCTGGTTCAAAGAGAGCGCCGACGCACTGCAACTGACCCTGTTCACCGAACTGGACGCCCCGATCCGCGAGGTGTGGCTGCGCCACGAGCCGGATAACGAGGAGTACCTGATCCCGATGACGGCGGTCTCCACCCGCGACCGGCTGCAGGTGTGGCAAGCTACCCTGCCACTTGGCAAGGGGCAGGATATCCACCTCTACTGCTTCAAGTGCCTCACCGACGAGGCGCAGTGGTGGCTGCACGGGGCAGGTGTCAGCCCCGCCATGCCGCCACGGGAGCAGCATTTTCGCTTCAACAGCCTGCACCAACCACCAGCCTGGGTGCAGGATCAGGTGTTCTACCAGATCTTCCCCGACCGCTTCTGCAACGGCGATCCGTCGCTGAGCGTCAAGCATCACGAATACGAGTACCGCGGCAAGGCGGTGATCAGCAAGGCGTGGGGCGAGCCGGTCAGCCGCCACGAAGAGGGCCACGGCGCCTGCGAATTTTACGGCGGCGATCTGGCGGGGATCGATGCCAAGCTGCACTACCTGCAGTCTCTCGGGGTGACAGCGCTCTACCTCAACCCCATCTTCGATTCGCCGAGCAACCACAAGTACGACACCCAGGACTACTTCAAGGTGGATGCTCACCTCGGCAGCAACGAGCAGTTCGCCGAGCTGACCCGCAACCTGCACCAGCGTGGCATGAAGATCATTCTCGATGCGGTGGTCAACCACACCTCGACCCAGCACCCCTGGTTCTGCCCGCCGCTGGGGGCCAACAGCAACCCGGACTCCCCGTGGCGCAGTTTCTACACCTTTGATAACGAAGGGGATTACGTCAGCTGGAAGGGCATTCGCAGCCTGCCCAAGCTCGACTTCTCCTGCGAGAAGGTACAAGACGCCGTCTATCGGGCCGACGACGCCATCCTCCGTTACTGGATGCGCGCCCCCTACCAGATCGATGGCTGGCGCTTTGACGTCATCCACATGCTGGGCGAGCGCGGCACCGCCGAGGGCAATCGCAGTCACGTGCGCGCCATTCGCGGGGCGGTGAAGCAGGAGAACCCGGACGCCTATGTGCTAGGCGAACACTTCTTCGAGGCGAGCCAGTGGCTGCAAGGGGATCAGGAGGATGGCGCCATGAACTACTACGGCTTCGCCCACCCGGTCCGCGCCTTCCTGGCTGGCAAGGACATCGCCTACCACCCCATCAAGATCAGTGCCGAAGAGCTGGATCGCTGGCTCAAGCTGGCGCGGGCCCACATCCCGTTCAAGAACCAGCTGGCCCAGTTCAACCTGCTGGACAGTCACGACACCGCCCGCTTCCTCCACCTGCTGGGCGAGGACAAGCAGCGGATGCAGCTGGCCGCCACCCTGCTGCTCACCTATATCGGTGTGCCGTCCATCTACTACGGCGATGAAGTAGGGCTCTCCGGCGGCAACGACCCGGACTGCCGCCGCTGCTTCCCGTGGGATACCACAGATTGGGATCATGTGCTGCACGACCACTATCGTCGGCTGATCCAGATCCGCCGCCAGCGCCCCTCCCTGCGCCGTGGCGATATCCAGACCCTCTATGCCGGGCCCCACAGCTATGTGTTCGCCCGTACCCTGCAAAGCGATCAGGTGGTAGTGGCCTGCAACCGTCACCCGAGCGAGCCACGCACCATCAGTCTGCCCCTGTGGCAGACCGCCAGCCCCGCCAGCCGCTTCACCGACGCCTTCAATGGCGAGAAGTTCGAAGTGGTGCAGGGCGAGGTGCAGCTCACCATCCCCGCCAACTCGGCCAGGGTGCTGATCTCCAGCTAAGTGGGCGGCTGACGCGCTGAAAAACAAAACCGGAGCACAAAGTCTCCGGTTTTTTTTCCGCTCAATCCACCATGGCGTCTGGCCCCTTGCCCGCCGCCATCAGTAGTTGATGCTGACGTAGGGCACTTCCGGTACCTGCCAGCGCTGCTTGAGGTAGACGGTCAGCACGAAGAAGAAGTTGGCCAGCAGGTTGGCGAAGCGATAGAGAATGGGATCGAAGGTCACCTCGCTCTCTTCCAGCCGGACCAGCAGCCGCACCACCTTCTTGCTGCCGCAGCGGCACAGATGGAGGGTGGGAATGGGCTGTGGCCCCTGCGGCAGCACAAAACCGGTGACGCTGCCGCGACTCGCCTCGTTGTAGTAGTCATAACGGGCCTTGAGCCACTCAAGATCTGCATCGAAAATCCCCAGCTTGCCGCGCACCGAGCCGTTGAGGTTGTAGATAAGCCGCTGCAAGGCCGCGAGATCCGCCAGCATGGGCTCGGTATTGGCATCCGGCGCAAGGTGTGACAGCACGGCTCCGACCTGACAGCAGAGCTCGTCGGTGGCGATTTCAAAATCACATTTGAGCGAGGTTTCGAAGATAAAGGGGTAGCAGAGCTCGCGCTTGTCTCTTGGCTTCTTGGGGTTCATGGGGCAACCGGATGGGAGAAAAGGCCAGTTTGCCAGCACCGGGAAGGGCTGGCAAACGGCAGGTTATGGCTTGGGTTGCACGCTGGCGGCTCAGACGCTCTTGCCAGCAGGCTCGGTAGACGGCTGGAACTGGCTGATCATCCGCAGCGCCTCCAGCATCCGCTGGTTGAAGCTGGTGAAGCGATCGACCTGCAGCGGGTCCTCTTCCCCTCTCGCGGCCAACACGGCCGGGGTCAGCGCCTGTTGCTGGGATGGTGGCAGCAGGCTATCCGCCTGTTTCTGCACCTGATCCAGCTTGGGCAGATAGTCGGCAAACGGCTTGATGAGATCCTGCAGGGAGTGAGCCCCCTGATAGGTCTGGCTCAGCTTGACGCTCTGCTTGAGCTTGAGGGAGTAGGAGGCCAGCTGGCTGTCATCCAGTTTCAGCTCGCTCGCCTTGTCCAGCAGATCCTCGAAGTTGCCGGAGAAGAAGTTCCCCGCCAGCTCGTCGATCCCCTTGACCAGCTTGCCGATGGACTCCATCTCGTCGCTGTTGAGATCCCCCTCCAGCGAGAAGCTGAAGCTCTGGCTCGACTTGAGGCTGAACTGGCTGCCGCTCTCGCCGCTCTGGGACTTGGTCTGCCAGCTATCGTTGAAGCGCAGCACCACCTTGTCGCCATCCTTGGTCTGGATTTCCAGATAGCCCTGCTGGCGGCTGGCCATCTCGGCCTGCCCCATGTCGGTCGGGGAGACCTTGCCGAAGAACTCCTTCTCGAACTCCTCGAGCCCCTTCTGGATCAGCTTGTAGCTCTGATCGATACCGGTCTTGATATCCTCGTTGTCGGTCGCCCACTTGCCGAGCTGTTTTTTTGCCTCGCCAAAGCCCTTGTCGATCCCCTTGCGGGCCTGTTCCATCATCCCGCTCAGGTCGTCATCGGATTTACCATCGGCCCGCGCAGTACCAAGCCGCCCGGTCACGAACTGCAGCACGTTGTCCGCCACCGACTGGAAGTCGAACAGGGTCTCAGGGGTGATCTCCTCAGGCTCCTTCATTTTGGGAGCCTGATAACCCTGGCCGTTGATCTCCAGCGAGAACTGCAGCGCCTGCTGGATCAGCACTTGCGCCCACTTGGGCGGCTTGTGCAAGGAGACCTCCTCCTCGCTCTTGACCTGTTTCGACTCCGCCTGTTGCGGCGATTTGGGAGAAACACCCACTCCCTTGGGTTGGGCCGCGCCCACGCCTTCGATTTGCATAATGTGTCCTCCCACCATGCCTGTAGATCAGCTATCGGCCTGACTGAACACTTCTTGACCACAAAATACTGGACAATCTGCCGCTGGCTTTTAAAATCGGGCCCCTTTGGGTGGCCTGTTGCCTTCCCCCGATTTCGACCCGGCCCGGCCGGTGTGTATGTGAGGTATTTATGACCCAGTCCCAACAGCCTTCCGCGAACGCTCCGGCGCCTAGAACCGCGGCCGACTATCAGGCCCAACTCGACGAAAAGAGCGCTCGCCTCACCGAGCTGTTTGCCGGCTTCACCCTCCCGGCGCTGGAAGTGCACAGCTCACCGGCCGAGTACTACCGGATGCGCGCCGAATTTCGCATCTGGCACGAAGGGGATGACCTCTTCCACTGCATGTATGCCCCGGCGACCAAAGAGATCATCAAGATAGACCACTTCCCTACTGCCAGCCGCCTCATCAACCAGTTGATGCCGCTGCTGCTGGAGGGGCTGCGCCCGCACCCTGTGCTGCGCCGCAAGTTGTTCCAGATCGACTACCTCTCCACCCAGTCCGGCCAGATCATTGTCAGCCTGCTCTATCACCGCAAGCTGGAAGCCGAGTGGCAACAGGCCGCCGAGGCGCTGCAGGCAGACCTGCGCGCCAAGGGGTTCGCACTGCAGCTGATTGGCCGCGCCCACAAGCAGAAGATCTGTCTGGGGGATGACTTCGTCATCGAGCAGCTCAACGTGGCGGGTCGCCAGCTCACCTACAAGCAGGTGGAGAACAGCTTCACCCAGCCCAACGCCGCCATCAACGAGCAGATGCTGGCCTGGGCACTCGATGTGACCAAGGGGAGCGAAGGGGACCTGCTGGAGCTTTATTGCGGCAACGGCAACTTCTCCATCGCGCTGGCGCAGAACTTCCGCAAGGTGCTGGCCACCGAGATCGCCAAGCCGAGCGTCGACTCCGCCCAGTTCAACATCGCCGCCAACGGCGTCGACAACCTGATCATCCTGCGCATGTCAGCCGAGGAGTTCACCATGGCGATGCGTGGCGAGCGGGAGTTCAACCGCCTCAAGGGGGTCGATCTCAAGAGCTACCAGTGCAACACCATCTTCGTCGACCCGCCCCGCGCCGGTCTCGATGATGCCACCGTCAAGCTGGTGCAGGAGTACGACAACATCCTCTACATCTCCTGCAACCCCGAGACTCTGCAGGCCAACATGGCGGTACTGGGCGAGACCCACGAGATCGCCCGTTTCGCCCTGTTCGACCAGTTCCCCTGGACCCATCACATGGAAGCCGGGGTCTATCTGCGCCGCAAGGCCGGTTGATTCAGGCCGAAGGGAAAACAACAACAGGGCCGGATGGCCCTGTTTTGTTATTGGCAGAACACCGGCCTCACTCCAGCCGGAAGTGCCCCACTATCTCCCGCAGCCGGTCGTAGGTCTGCCCCATCGCCGCAGAACTGGCGACCGTTGCCTCCCCGTTGTGGGTCAGCTGGCGGATCACCTCGGCGATGGCGCTCATGTTGCGGTTAATCTCTTCGGCCACCGCGCTCTGCTGCTCCGCCGCCGTGGCGATATGACTGATGAGATCGTTGATCTCCACCACTTCTCCCGCCATCAGATCCAGCGACTCGTTGACCTTGGTGGTGTTCTCGGCTGCTCCCTGACAGCTCTGCTTGGTGTTGCCCATGGCCTCCACCACAGTCCGGGTGCCGCGCTGCAGGCTGGCCAGCATGGTCTGGATCTCGGCCGTGCTCTTCTGGGTGCGAGCCGCCAGCGAGCGCACCTCGTCTGCCACCACCGCAAAGCCGCGACCCTGTTCCCCGGCGCGGGCCGCCTCGATGGCGGCGTTGAGCGCCAGCAGGTTGGTCTGTTCGGCAATGCTGCCGATAACCCCCAGCACAGAGCCAATCTGCTGCACATCCTGCTGCATCGCTTCGATGGAGCGGGCGGTCTCCGCCACCTCGTCCACCAGCGCCATCACGCTGGCCATCGCCTGATCCACCACCTGACGGGACTGGCTCGCCAGCTGCTGGCTCTGGCCGGTGAGCTGGGCGGTGCTGGCCGCACTCTCGGAGACGGAGACCGCGGTGCGGCTCATCTCGTTGATGGCGGTCACCACCTGCTCGGTCTCGCGCACATGGTCCGCCAGCAGGGACTGGGCGGCGCCGGTCTGACTGGCCAACCCCTCGATGCCGCTGTTGAGCTGGCCGCTCGCCTGCCGCACCTCTCCCATCATCTCCTGCAACCGTTCGATAAAGCGGTTGATCCCGGCCGAGATCTGGCCCAGATCATCCTTGCTGGTCACCGCCAGCCGGCGAGTGAGATCACCGCTGCCACGGGAGAGCTCCAGCACCAGATCCCGCAACGAGACAATGGGTCGATAGGCCACGTTGAGCGCCAGCATCGCCAACACCATCACCACGATCGCCACACCGAACAGCGCCATGATGATCTGGCCGTTGAGGGACCGGGTCATGGCCCGGATGTAGTCAAGATCGATGTAGCCGGTCAGGGTCCAGCTGCTGCCGCGAATATCCAGCTGGTTGGGGCGCGCTTCGCTCTCCCCTTGCGGCTTGCTGTCATAGAGGCTGTTTCCCTGACTGTCGGCCAGCGAGAAGTAACGGCCCTCGCCACTCATCTTCTCCAGCAGGCTTTTGAACTCGCTCATGTCGAGGTAGTAGAGATAGGCGGAATCAGCGCCGCGCGGCACCAGAATGGTGATGACCGGCTTGCCATCCACCTGTTGCAGCGGGCTGACGGTGATCTGGTTGTTGGCGGCGGGGATCAGCTTGCGCAGGGCATCGACTCTGGCGCTGTCGTTGATGACCCCGCTCACATCGAACGCCATGTCGCCAATCACCTTGACGATGTTGTGAAAGCCGGTCTCTTGCAGGGTCTTCTTGACGTTGGTCACCCCGAAGTTGAGGTTGGCGGCCAACAGGATTTTCTGATTGATGTCGCTGGCCAGCTTCTCTTTGACCAGGGTGATCTGCTCGTTGATGTTATGGGTGGCCTGAGTGCGAATGTAGCCACTGATGAAGTGGTTGACGCTGAACCCGGCGGTGCCGATGGTGACCAGAATGGCCAGTAGCAGCAAGAGGTAAATCTTGACCTTGAATGGCATGGGTTCCCTCCAGAAGAGAGGGCTGGCAGCGCCAACCCTCCCTGCCAATCGTTATTTCTTCTTGGCGTACTTCATGGAATCCAGTGCCACCGCCAGAATGATGATGCCGCCCTTGATGATGAACTGCCAGTAAGGGCTGACCCCGATATAGGTCAAACCATAGTTGATCAGGGTGAAAATGAGTACGCCGGTGATCACACCCGCAACCGTCCCCACCCCGCCAGCAAACGACACGCCGCCCACCACGCACGCCGCGATGGCATCCAGCTCGTACATGAAGCCGAGGTTGTTGGTGGCGCTACCGATCCGGCCCGCTTCCAGCATGCCGCCGAAGGCGTAGAACACCCCCGCCAGCGCATAGATCATCACCAGATTGACCGCCACGTTGACGCCGGAGACCTTGGCCGCTTCCGGGTTGCCACCGATGGCGAAGATGTTTTTGCCAAAGCGGGTCTTGTTCCACAGCACCCAGACAAAGACGCTGGCGATGGCCGCATAGAAGGTGAGATACGAGAGCTTGAATCCTCCTATCCGGATAAAGCCCTGGGCGAAACTGGAGAAGCGGGGATCAAACCCGGCCACCGGCGACGCCCCTACCGAGTCAAAGTAGAGGGAGTTGATACCGTAGACGATGATCATGGTGCCCAGGGTGGTAATGAACGGGGTGACGTTCAAATAGGCCACGATCAGACCGTTAACCAGCCCGATCAGCGCCCCCACCGCACACACCAACAGGATCACCACCGGAATGGGCACCTCCCCCAGCGTGGGGAACACCTTGTTGACGTTGGTCAGCGCCTGCAACATGGTCGCCGCAATCAGCGCCGCCAGGCCAACCTGACGACCGGCCGAGAGATCCGTCCCCTGGGTGATGATGATGCCCGCAACTCCCAGCGCGATGATGACCCGCACCGAGGACTGGGTCAGGATGTTGCTGAAGTTGGTGAGGCTCAGGAAGGATGGCTCCTGAATCACGATGACCATGAGCAGCACCAGCAGCACCAGATAGATGGCGTTTTCCTTGAGCGCCTGCATCAGATTGAAATTTTTAGCCGACTCCATAAATGTCTTCCTGTCTCTAGAGGTACAGAGATGCCAGGCGCAGTATCTCGCTCTGGTCAGTTTCTTTGGTATTGACGATCCCGGCGACCCGGCCATTGCTCATCACCATGATGCGGTCGGTGATCCCCAGCAATTCCGGCATCTCTGACGAGATGATGATGATCCCTTTGTCCTTCTTCGCCAGCTCCAGGATGAGCTGATAGATCTCGAACTTGGCCCCGACGTCGATGCCGCGGGTGGGCTCGTCGAGCATCAGGATCTCCGGCTGGGTCAGCAGCCAGCGACCGATGATCACCTTCTGCTGGTTGCCCCCGGAGAGGGAACCGATCTGGGTCTGCTGGGTCGGCGTCTTGACCCGCATGGAGTCGATGACCCACTGGGTATCGCTCTTCATCTTGTTGTCGCTGAGCAGCCCCATGGAGCCTTTGTAGCTGTCCATGTTGGCGATCAGGGAGTTGAAGGCGATATCGAGCCGCGAATAGATGCCGGTGGAGCGGCGCTCTTCCGTCACCAGCGCAAAGCCGTTGCGAATCGCTTCGTGGGCGTTGTGGTTGGCCACCTCTTTGCCGTGCAGCTTGATGCTGCCCTGGCTGCGATCGCGAATACCGAACAGGGTCTCGACGATATCGGTGCGCTTGGCCCCCACCAGTCCGGCGATGCCGAGGATCTCCCCCTTGTGCAGGTTGAAGGTCACATCCTGAATGGAGGGCTGGTTCTTCGCCGTCAGGTGCTCGATCTCGAGGATCACCTCTTTCGGCTGGTTGGTTTTTTCCGGGAAGCGCTGGGTCAGTTCACGGCCGACCATCATCCCGATGATCTGATCCATGGTCATGCCCTTGAGCGGCTGGGTTGCCACCCACTGGCCATCCCGCAATATGGTGATCTCGTCACAGAGCTGGAAGATCTCTTCCATCTTGTGGGAGATGTAGACGATGCCACACCCCTTATCCTTCAACTTGTTGATGATCTTGAAGAGGTGGTTCACCTCTTTCTCGGTCAGCGAGGAGGTGGGTTCGTCCATGATGACGATCTTGGCGTCGTAGGAGAACGCCTTGGCGATCTCGATCATCTGCATCTGGGAGACCGACAGGGTCGCAACCTTGACCCGCGGGTCGATGTCGATGTCGAGCTCATCGAAGATGCGCTTGGTGTCGTCATACATCTTGCCGTGGTCGATAAACCACCCCCTGGTGGGGTAGCGGCCGAGCCACATGTTATCCATCACGGAGCGCTGCAACACCAGGTTGAGCTCCTGATGCACCATGGAGACGCCATTTTCCAGCGCCTCTTTCGAGGAGGTGAAGTTGATCTCCTGCCCCTTGAAGAAGATCTTGCCCTGATCCTTCTCGTAAATGCCGAACAGGCACTTGAGCAGGGTGGATTTCCCCGCTCCGTTCTCGCCCATCAACGCATGCACAGAATGAGGACGGACCCGTAAATTGACATTATCGAGTGCCTTGACGCCGGGAAAGCTCTTACTGACGTCAATCATCTCCAACAGCCATTCTGATTGTTGCTGTGTTGTCATATCAGCCATCACATCTGGTTGAAAAAAGGGCAAGGGGATCTCCCTTGCCCTGGAGGGGGAATTACTCGAATTGGGACAGGTTGTCTTTATCCACACCAACGTAGGCAACGCGCACTACCTTGTTGTCGATCTTCCAGTTGGTTCCTTCACCGGCCGGTTTGCCTTCAGCCAGGTTCTTGGTCAGCTCGAAGGTGGCTTTGGCCTGGTTGGCCGCATCGTTCAGCACGGTACCCGCCATGGCACCGCTCTTGACCATGGCCAGCGCTTCCGGCAGCGCATCGACGCCGAATACCGGGATATTGCTCTTGCCCTGGGCTTTCAGTGACTCGACCGCGCCCATTGCCATGCCATCGTTGTTGGCGATGACCACTTCGATCTTGTTGGCGTTGGGGCCGGAGATCCAGGCGTCCATCTTGTCTTTCGCCATGGCGGTATCCCACATACCGGTATCCATGTGCAGCTGATCCGTCTTGACGCCGCCATCGTTCAGGGTCTTGATCACGTAGGAGGTACGGGCTTCCGCATCCGGGTGGCCCGGCTCCCCTTTCAGCAGCACGAACTGGATCACGCCATCCTTGTTCAGATCCCACTCCGGATGGGCTTTCCAGTGTTTGGCAATCAGCTGACCCTGGATGATCCCTGACTCCTTGGAGTCGGTCCCCACGTAGTAGGCCTTGTCATAGCTGGCCAGATCGGTAGCGCTCGGCTCCTTGTTGTAGAAGACCACCGGGATATCTTCACCGCGAGCCTTCTCGATCACCACCGGCGCCGCTGCCGGGTCAACCAGGTTGATGGCCAGCGCCTTCACCCCTTTGGCCAGCAGCACGTCGATCTGGTCGTTCTGCTTGGACTGGTCGTTCTGGGAGTCGTTCATCAGCAGCTCCACACCCGGAGTGGCTGCCGCCTCCTTCTCGATGGCCTTGCGCACTACCGCCATGAAGTTGTCGTCGTATTTGTAGACGGTCACCCCGATACGGGTGTCAGCCTGGGCATTGGCGCCAGCCATCATGCCCATCAGCAGGGCGGCAACGGTCGTCAGTTTTTTCATTGTGTGTGCTCCGATGTATCTATCTGTTTGTTTGTAGGGTGGCGAGCAATTGAGCAAGCGCCAGTCAATGTAATCAGTTTGTTGTCATTTCTTCTGTGATCATGACGACAAAATGAAAACGATTACACTCTGTTACATTGAGTGTTTTATTTTATTTATCAATGACATAAAAATTAAATCCGAATGCGAGACTCAAACAATTCCATTGCATAGAGGCTAGTCGTTATCGCTCTGTTGTCAAAACGGTCCGACTGATTCAACCGAGAGTGCAACCCCAGCGGTAACGGCGCCCCAGCAACTGATACTCGGGACGCACGCTCTGGCTCCAGGAGTCATCGCCGCCCACCCCCATGTGGGCGCCATCGAGGCAGACCCACAGCCCCTCTTCGGCCACCAGATCGCCCTGGTGACGAGCAGCGGCCAGCTGTTGCTGACTGAAGCGGCTGGCGCTGAAATGGAAGGTGCCGCTCACCGTCGTGCTGCCCAGCTGCAGTTGGTGGGTATCGCAGCGCAAGCCGTTGTCGCTCGGGAAGATGTAAGGGGTGTGCATGGCCTCCAGCGGCAAACTCCAGCGACCCAGATCGGCGCCCAGCAGGCGATCCGGATAGTTCTCGTGAGGACCTCGCCCCAGCCATTCGGCTCGCGCCGGCACCTCGGCCAGATGGAGCAGCAGACCGATCCGCGGCAGCGACGGCAACGCCTGCGCCAGCTCGGTCTCTATCTCCAGGCTCATGGTGCCGTCGTCGGCAAAGCGGTGATGCCAGTGACTCACCAGCAGCAGCTCATCGTGGTGGAAGTAGCCGTGACTGACCCGGATATCCGCTCCGGCGACCGAGATCCCCAAACAGCGGTGTTGCCACTGACCGAGGCCACAGCCCTGCCAGCGAGCAATCCAGGAGCCAGGGTCGGCGTGATCCGCTTCGCTGGTGCCGATGTCGTTGTCCAGCGGCGCGCGGTAGAAGTGATCCATGATTGGCGCCAGCAGCTGCTCCTGCCCCGATTTTTGCCAACTGGTGATGCGACCGCTCTGCTTGTCGAGCCACCACTGGCTGTTTGCGGCAGTGATCCGCCAGCCATCCGGCTGCTCGCTCAGGGTGGCGGCAGCGGCAGGAACAGGCAGAGCAAGGGGGGTCGGCAGGGTGAACTGCTGACGGGCGACCTTGTGATCCGCCTGCGACCAGAGGGTGGCCTGTGGCTGAACGATGGCCAGATCGAGCCAGGCCAGTGAGCCTGCCGCAAAGGCGGGCAGCGTCTCGCTCAGGGTCAACTCGACCGCCCCTTGCGGCGCCAGTGTGAGGGAAACCTCCCCCTGCTGCTGCACATGGCCGTTCTCGCACAGCTGCCAGCACAGCCGCTCGTTATCGGTTTCCCGGAACAGGTATTCGCTCTCGATCCGTACCCGCAGCGGGGTGTGCTCAAGCAGAGTGAAGCGGAACGGCTGCTGGGCACGCTTCGCCTCGCACAGGGCGGGATGGGGGGTGCGATCCGGGAACAACAGGCCGTTGCAGCAGAACTGGCGATCGTTTTGCAGATCGCCAAAATCGCCGCCATAGCCCCAGTAGTGGCGGCCATCGGCGGTGTATTTGTCGAGCCCCTGATCGACCCAATCCCAGACAAACCCGCCTTGCAGACGTGGATGATCGCGAAACGCCTGCCAGTAGTGGGCGTAGCCCCCCAGACTGTTGCCCATGGCGTGGGCATATTCGCAGAGGATCAGCGGCCGGTGCTCGCCGGGCAGGCCGATCCACTTGGCCAGCGCCCACTTGGGCACCGCCGGGAAGGGTTGATCCTGATGGGTTCTGGCATACATGGGGCAGATGATGTCGGTGGCCGGGGTATCGGCCCCGCCCCCCTCGTACTGCACCGGACGGCTCGGGTCGCTGCGCTTGATCCAGCCATACATGGCATCGTGGGCCGGGCCGTAACCCGACTCGTTGCCGAGCGACCAGATGATGATCGAGGGGTGGTTGAAATCCCGTGCCACCATACGGGTCGCCCGCTCCAGAAAGGCGTTGCTCCAGGCGGGATCCCGTGACAGCCGCCCCATGGGGGTCATGCCGTGGGTCTCCAGATTCGCCTCGTCCACCACATAGAGGCCGAGCCGGTCGCACAGGCGATAAAAATCGGGGTGGTTGGGATAGTGGGAGCAGCGCACCGCATTGAAATTGTGCCGCTTCATCAGCAGCAGATCCCGCTCCATGGTGGAGCGATCGATGGCATAACCCTTGGCGGGATGGTGTTCATGACGGTTGGCACCGCGAACAAGCAGCGGCTGACCGTTGACCCGCAGCAGGCCGCCACGGATCTCCACCACCCGGAAGCCCACATCGCACGCTTCGCTCTCGATGGCCTGGCCCTGCTCGTCCAGCAAGGTCAGGGTCAGACGATAGAGATGGGGCGTCTCGGCGCTCCACTTGCGCGGCGCAGCTACATCGAGCCACAGCTCGGCGCGATCGTCATAAGCCCCTTTTTCGTCAATGGCCTGGGTGCCGATCGGCTGGCGCAGGGTCGCGACCCGCTCGCCGCCGCCATAGAGATTGGCCTCTACCGACAGACCGGTCGCATTGGCCGCCTGCAGTGCAATCTTGAGACGGCCATCCCGATAGCAGGCATCCAGCTCGGGGGTCACCCGCATATCCATCAGATGGCGGGCCGGTTTGTGCAGCAGGCTGACGGAGCGGAAGATCCCCGACAGCCACCACATATCCTGATCTTCCAGATAGGAACCATCGGACCAGCGCAGCACCAGCACCGCCAGCCGGTTTCGACCGGCGTGCAGGTACGAGGTCAGATCGAACTCGGCGGGCAGGCGGCTGTCCTGGGAGTAACCGACCCAGCGGCCGTTGCAGAAGAGATAGAAGGCGCTGCTCACCCCGTCAAAGATGATCCGGCTCTGGCCGCTGGCCAGCCACTCGGCGGGCAGATCGAACTCGCGGGAGTAGCAACCGGTGGGGTTCTCTGAAGGCACCCGGGGCGGATCGCAGGGAAAGGGGTACTTGATATTGGTGTAGATGGGGCCATCGGTGAGCGGCCGCGCAGCCGGATAGGCGGCATCCAGCTGCCAGTTACCCGGCACGGTAATGGGAGTGGCATCCGCCAGATCCTGCGCCAACCAGCTCTCGGGCACCCGCTCGGGGGCGGCAAAGAAGGAGAAGCGCCACTCGCCATCGAGCAAGAGACGGGAGGAAGAGGCCAAATCACCTCTGGCATCCGCTTCGCTGCGCCAGCTGAACATGGGGGTATGAGCAGCCAGCCGGTTTACCGACGTAATAGCCTGAGTCTGCCAATCCTGACGCGCCACTATCTCCCTGAGCATTCACTCTCTCCCTGCTGATTGGAAAACGTATTCAGTCTAGAGAAGTATGACGCAGGGAACGGCGATCTCGCTCACATATATGTAAACGATTACACTGAATTTGTTAAGTCAAGCGGAGTAAAAATGATTAAAAATAGGTAAAACAATAATTGTGCAAGAAACGGCCCCGAACAGGGCCACAAAAGGGGGCTATCCGGCCCGAACCGGTGCAACCGAGTGGCGATTGATCAGGGTGGGGGTATAGATCCGGCTTTGGGTCGCTTCACTCTCCCCCGCCGCCAGCTGAATAGCCAGCTTGGCCGCCTGGGCCGCCATCAGCTCGATGGGATAGCGCATGGTGGAAAGCTTGGGGCGCAAATATCTGGCATAGATGATGTCATCGAAGCCCACCACCGATACCTCCTCCGGCACTCGCAGGCCGTTGTCCGCCAGCACTGAGATGGCGCCAGCCGCCATGGCATCGTTATAGGCAACCACGGCGGTCACCTTGAGCCCCTTGGCCAGCAAGTTGAGCATGGCTCGCTCGCCCCCCTCCTCGTTCGGGGTGCCGCTCTCGATAAGCTCGGGATCGGCTGCCAGCCCAGCCTCCATCAGCCCATCCTGATAACCCTGCAGGCGCAAGGTGGCATCCTCGATGGCGTGATCCGAGCTGATAAAGGCGATATGGCGGTGGCCCAGCTCGATCAGATGGCGGGTCGCCGTGGCGGCACCCAGCCGGTTGTTGAGGGCGATGCAGCGCCCTCTGAGGGCCGGAATATCGCGGTTGATCAGCACCATACCGGGCACCCGCATGGCGTAATCGCACAGTTCCTCGTCGCTTAGCGCCTTGCTGTGCACCACCAGCGCCTCACAGCGTTTGCCGATCAGCAGCTCGATCGCTTCACGCTCCTGACGCGCCTTGTGAAAACCGTTACCCATCAGCAGGTGGAGGTTCTGCTCGACGGCGATGCCGGAGACCCCCTTCACCAATGCACCGAAGAAGGGATCCGCCACGTCACCGACCACCACACCCATGGTGTCGCAGGTCTGGCTGACCAGTGCCCGCGCGTTGGCGTTAGGGGTGTAGCCCAGTTCGGCCATGGCCTTCTGCACCACTTCACGAGACGCGGCGCTGGCCTTGGGGGAGTTGTTCATCACCCGTGAAACCGTTGCCACCGACACATTGGCCAAACGGGCGACATCCTTGATGGTGCTCATGCTGTTTTCACTTCTTTCACTGTGCGATAGAGCGCCATTATACCCAGCAAACCCATTGAAAACAGGGGTGAAATAAATATCTGCTGTCAGGATAATCACAAAAACAGTGTAATCGTTTACACTGTTTTGCAAGCAAGCTCACAGTTTGGTCGCCACACCCTCGGCTAGACTCCTTCCAGACACTTTTTCAGTGGAGAGCAAGATGAACGTTCTGGTCACCGGCGGTTGCGGATATATCGGCAGCCACACCTGTCTGGCCCTGCAAGCGGCAGGCATGAATCCCGTGGTAGTCGACAACCTCGGCAACAGCAAGCGCAGCGTGCTGGCCCGAATCGCCGCCATCAGCGGCCAGCAACCCGTGTTCTATCAAGGGGATATTCGCGATGCAGCGCTGCTGGACAGGATCTTTGCCGAACAGCAGATCGACGCAGTGATCCACTTTGCCGCCCTCAAAGCGGTCGGTGAATCGACCCGCATTCCACTGGATTACTACGAGAACAACCTCGGCGGCACCCTCACCCTGCTGCAGGCGATGAAGCGCGCTGGCGTGCACAATCTGGTGTTCAGCTCCTCGGCGACCGTCTACGGCGATCCCGCCAGCCTGCCGATCCGCGAGGATTTCCCCCGCAGCGCCACCAACCCCTACGGGCGATCCAAGCTGATCATCGAGGAGATCCTCGAGGATCTGCAGCTGGCCGAACCGCACTGGAGCATGACCCTGCTGCGCTACTTCAATCCGGTTGGCGCCCATGAATCGGGCACCATGGGTGAAGACCCACAAGGTATCCCCAACAACCTGATGCCCTATATCACCCAGGTCGCCATCGGCCGTCGCGACTGCCTCTCGGTCTTTGGAAACGATTACCCCACCCCGGACGGCACCGGCGTGCGCGACTACATCCACGTGATGGATCTCGCCGAAGGGCACGTCAAGGCGCTGCAGCACTGCGTTGGCAAGGGTGGCGTGCACACCTACAACCTGGGCACCGGTCAGGGCCAGAGCGTGTTGCAGCTGGTCGCCGCCTTCTCTGCCGCCTGTGGTAAGCCGCTGCCATTTTGCATCGAACCGCGTCGCCCGGGCGACATCGCCGCCTGCTGGGCCGATCCGGCCAAGGCCGAGCGTGAGCTGGGCTGGCAGGCGACCCGCAACATCGACGTCATGTGCGCCGACAGCTGGCGCTGGCAATCCGCCAATCCGAACGGTTACGAGGAGTAGGCCTGCCTGCTCCCCTTAAATAAACGACTTTAATTTTCCATATCTTATTCAGGAGAGATGATGTTCAACCCCGTCGATCATCCCCATCGCCGCTTCAACCCGCTGACTGGCCAGTATGTGCTGGTCTCACCCCACCGGGCCAAACGCCCCTGGCAGGGGCAGGTGGAGAAGGTGAGTCAGGCCCCCAAACAGGCCCACGATCCCGACTGCTTCCTCTGTGCCGGCAATACCCGGGTCACCGGTGATATCAACCCCGACTACAAGGGCACCTTCGTTTTTACCAACGACTTCGCCGCCCTGATGCAGGACACCCCGGCCGCCGACAACGCAGGCGACCCCCTGCTCAAGCTGGAAGCCGCCCGTGGCACCAGCCGGGTCATCTGCTTCTCGCCGGATCACGGCAAGACCCTGCCCGAGCTGCCGCTGCCCGCCATCGAAGGGGTGATCACCACCTGGATGGATCAGGTCGCCGAGCTGTCAGCCCAGTGGGAGTGGGTGCAGGTATTTGAAAACAAAGGGGCCGTCATGGGCTGCTCCAACCCGCACCCCCACGGCCAGATCTGGGGCAGCGACTTCCTGCCCAACGAGATCGCCCGCGAAGAGCAGCACCAGCGCGACTGGCTGGCCGAGCACGGCCGCCCCATGCTGCTGGAGTATGTGGAGCGGGAGCTGGCGGATCGCTCGCGCATCGTGGTAGAGACCGAGCACTGGCTCGCCGTAGTTCCCTTCTGGGCCGCCTGGCCGTTCGAAACCCTGCTGCTGCCCAAGGCGCACGTCCCCTCCATGCTCAATCTGACCCAGGCTCAGCAGCAGGATCTGGCGGTGGCGCTCAAGGAGCTCACCAGCCGCTACGACAACCTGTTCGAGTGCAGCTTCCCCTACTCCATGGGCTGGCACTTTGCACCGCCCAAATCGGAGTGCCCCGAGGCGTGGCAGTTACACGCCCACTTCTATCCGCCCCTGCTGCGCTCCGCCACCGTGCGCAAATTCATGGTCGGCTTCGAGATGCTGGCCGAGACCCAGCGCGACCTTACCCCCGAGCAAGCCGCCGAACGGCTGCGTGCCCTGAGCCCCATTCACTACACCCAGACCAGCCACACCAATGAGGAGGCCCTATGACCCCCAGCCAACGCGTCAGCACCGTTTTTGCTGAGCAATTTGCCAAAGCGCCCGATCTGCTGGTGCGCGCCCCCGGTCGCGTCAACCTCATCGGTGAACATACCGACTACAACGACGGCTTCGTGCTGCCCTGCGCCATCGACTACGAGACCTGCGTCGCCATCGGCCTGCGCGATGACCAGCAAGTGCAGGTGATCGCCGCCGACTACGACAACCAGCGCGACCAGTTCGACCTCGGCCAGCCCATCGAGCACCACGCCGACCAGCGCTGGAGCGACTACATCCGCGGCGTGGTGAAATATCTGCAGGAACGTGGTTATGCCCTGCGCGGCCTCGATCTGGTGGTCTCTGGCAACGTGCCGCAGGGAGCTGGCCTCTCCTCTTCCGCCTCGCTGGAGGTGGCCATCGGTCAGGCCTTCAAGGAGGCGCTGGGGCTCGACATCAGCCAGGCGGAGATCGCCCTCAACGGCCAGCAGGCGGAGAACAAGTTCGTCGGCTGCAACTGCGGCATCATGGACCAGATGATCTCTGCCAGCGGCAAAACCGATCACGCCCTGCTGCTCGACTGCCGCTCGCTGGAGACCCGCCTCATCCCCATGCCGGCGGATCTGGCGGTGCTGATCGTCAACTCCAATGTGCGCCGCGGTCTGGTGGACAGCGAATACAACACCCGCCGTCAGCAGTGCGAGGCCGCCGCCCGTCACTACGGGGTCAAGGCGCTGCGCGACCTCGACCTGACCGGACTGGAAGCGGGCAAGGCCGGGCTGGATGATGCCTGCTACCGCCGTGCCCGCCACATCGTCGGTGAAAACGCCCGCACCCTGGCGGCCGCCGATGCGCTGGCGAGCTACGATCTGACCCGCCTCGGCGAACTGATGGCCGAGTCGCACGCCGCCATGCGCGATGACTTCGAGATCACCGTGCCCGCCATCGACGGTCTGGTGGAGATCATCAAGGCCAGGATTGGCACAGATGGCGGCGTGCGGATGACCGGTGGCGGCTTCGGCGGCTGCGTGGTCGCCCTGCTGCGCCCGGAGAAGGTGGCCGAGGTGATTGCCGCTGTCGAGGCGGAGTATCCGGCCATCTCGGGCCTCAAGGCCGACTGCTACGTCTGCTCTGCCAGCGCCGGTGCAGGCAAACTATGATCGATGCCATGACCCCATTCGAGCTGGAAAATGAAGAGGGGCTGCGGCTGCGCGGCCTCGATTTCGGCGCCACCCTCACTTCCCTCACTCTGCCGGTGGCGGGCCTGCGCCGTGAAGTGCTGCTGGGCTGCGCCGACGACACCTATCCCACCCAGCAGGTGTGGCTGAGTGCGGTGGCGGGCCGCTT
Organism: Aeromonas sp. YN13HZO-058; assembly: GCF_001921245.1. Taxonomy (NCBI): domain Bacteria; kingdom Pseudomonadati; phylum Pseudomonadota; class Gammaproteobacteria; order Aeromonadales; family Aeromonadaceae; genus Aeromonas; species Aeromonas sp. YN13HZO-058. The sequence continues at coordinate 99,838 of NZ_MQSY01000060.1, forward strand.
TGCCAACCGCATTGGCGGCGCCGAGCTGGTGCGCGATGGCGAACACTGGCAGCTGGATGCCAATCAGGCGCCCAACTGCCTGCACGGCGGACAGGCAGGCTTTCATCGCCAGCAGTGGCAAATCAAGGAGCTGGAGGCGGATCGGGTCAAGCTGGTGTTGCTCTCCCGTAGTGGGGATCAGGGCTTTCCCGGCAATCTTCGGGTAACGCTGGAGTATCGGTTGGAGCAGAGCGATCTGGTGATCGATTTTGTCGCCAGCACGGATGCGCCGACCCCGGTCAGCCTCACCAGCCACGCCTACTTCAATCTCGATGAGAACCCGGACGGTGGCGATGTGCGTGACCACCTCATCAGTCTTAACGCCGATCACTTCCTGCCCACCGATCCGAGCGGTCTGCCGATTGCCATCACCCCGGTGGAGGGGTCGTTCGATCTGCGCCGCGAACGCCTTATCGGCCAGGATTGGCTGAGCCATCCCCAGCAGCAACAGGCCAAGGGGTACGATCACGCGTTTGTGCTCAACGGACCGGCTGCCGAGTGTGCAGCACGGGTGGTCTCGGGGGATCGCCAGCTAGCAATGGAGGTCTACACCAACCAGCCTTCGCTGCAGTTTTACACCGGCAACTGGCTGGCCAACACCCCGAACCGTAGCGGCCGGTCGCACCGGGATCACGACGGCTTCTGTCTTGAGGCGCAACAGCTGCCGGACAGCCCCAATCGCCCCGAGCTGGGCAACCCCTGGCTGCTGCCGGGCGAGCGTTATCACCACCAGACCCGCTACCGTTTTATCCGCGACTGACTTAAAGGTTTCATGATTTTTACATAGCCTCAGCAGTCACAATCGAGCAAGATAAGCCGCCCCGAGACCCTTCCGGGGCGTTTTTACATCAACGAAGTAAGGATTGTTTGTTCGATGACTGACACTTATAGCCTGCTGGTCGCCTTTATTCTGGGCGTCGTCGAGGGGCTGACCGAGTTCCTCCCCGTCTCCTCCACCGGCCACATGATCATCGTCGGCCATCTGTTGGGCTTTGAAGGGCCCAAGGCCGCCACCTTCGAAGTGGTGATCCAGCTTGGCTCCATCCTCGCCGTGGTCGCCGTGTTCTGGCGCCGCCTGTTTGGCCTGATTGGAATCCACTTTGGCCAGAAGCCCTCTCATGATCATGCCACCCTGTCGCTGATCCACGTCATCCTCGGCATGCTGCCCGCCATCGTGGTCGGCCTCGCCGTACACAGCTGGATCAAGGCCCATCTGTTCGGGCCAGAGACAGTGATGTACGCGTTGATCGCGGGGGGCATCCTGCTGATCATCGCCGAGAAGTTCCGCCCTGCCGTCAGCGCCGAAACCCTGGATGACATCAGCTACAAACAGGCGTTCGGTATCGGTCTGTTCCAGTGTCTGGCACTGTGGCCCGGCTTCTCCCGCTCCGGCGCCACCATCAGTGGTGGCATGTTGATGGGGATCAGCCGTCATGCAGCGGCCGAGTTCTCCTTCATCATGGCGGTACCCATGATGATGGCGGCCAGCGGTCTGGATCTCTACAAGAGCCGTGACTTTCTCTCCATGGCTGACTTCCCGATGTTTGCGGTGGGCTTTATCACCGCCTTCGTGGTGGCCATGTTTGCCATCAAGACCTTCCTGGCGCTAATCCGTCGTCTCGACTTCATCCCGTTCGCCATCTACCGCTTTATCGTGGCGTTCGCCGTCTATCTGGTGTTTGTCGCCTGACCGCCAGCCAGCAATGAAATGACAAAAGGGACCAATCTGGTCCCTTTTTCTATGGCGAATCTATGGAGAGGTTGAGCTCAGTAGAGGTGCTGGCTGATGCCGTTCAGCAGCCGCGACAGCCCCTTAGTGAACTGCACCGGCGCATCCTGCACCGTGTAGCAGAGGCAGCCATCCGGCGTGTGCGGACTGTGGGAGTGGCTGGCATCGCGCCAGATAAAATCCCCCGCCTTGTAAAGGGTATCGCCATCCTCGATAGTGCCCGCCAGCAGCAGGGTCAGCTCATAGCCCTGATGGGTGTGCTCGGGGATGCGGCCACCGGCCTCGATATGGAGCAGGCTGGCGCGGGCCCCCATCTCATCGAGCGGCAAACTCTGCTGGCGAATGGCCCCGATATGGCGCCACTTGGGTGAACGGTAGCGGGCCAGCACCCGTGGCAAGCGGTAGGCGTGACCGGCCACCTCCAGCTCGCCGGACTGGGCTCGGGGCTGGTCATGTGTTGGCTCGGACAGCGGCTGCGCCAGAATATCCGCCAGCATGGCGTCGAATCCGGCGTCCAGCGCCACGTCATCGCGGGGAGCCAGCTCGGGCTCTGCTGGCGCGGCAAGATATTGCTGCGCCAACTCCTCTTCGAATGTTTTCAGTCGGGCAGCGCAATCGGGGCAGAGTTCACAGTGGGCGGAGAGCCCCACCGCCAGTGGCAGAGGCAGCTCGTCGGCGGCGAAGGCGCACAGCATAGGGTCGGTCGGATGGGCTTTAATCATGGCCTTGCTCCACTTGCTCTTTCAGTTTCTGTAACGCCAGCCGGAGGCGGGACTTGATGGTACCGAGCGGCACGCCGAGTCGCTCCGCCAGCTCCTGCTGGGAGAACTCCTGCAGATAGATGCCGCGCACCACCTGCTGTTGCGGCTCCGGCAGGGTGCCCAGATAATGGGCCATCTGACGGGTCAGCACCGCATCTTCCCCCCCGCTCAGGTGCTCCTCTTCGGCCTGAAACTCCAGCACTGGCCACAGCTCCTCGGCACAGAGATCCTCCTTGCTGGCGCGACGACGGCGCAGCATGTCGAAGCACTGGTTGCGCATCACGGTATAGATCCAGGTGGTCGGCGCTCCCTTCTCGGGGTGGTAGAGGCGCGCCTTCTGCCACACCAGCAGCATGGTCTCCTGCACCAACTCCATGGCGTTGGCTTCGCTGCCGAGGTGGCGCAGGCCGTAGCTGCGAATACGCGGCGCAAAGTGTTGGAACAGGCGGGCAAAAGCAGCCTTGTCGGCCTGCTCTGCCACCCTGATCAGCAGAGATTTGAGGTCGCCATCCGGGTTATCCATCACGGGCGAGGTCCTGCGTATGGTCGAGTGTGGTTGGCCAGTATATGCCATTGCGCCATCCCTTTGGTGTGCTGTCGAACATGCTGTGGTAATGACTTGTACGGCGCTGCGGCGCTGGCGGATCAGCAGGTCAGGAAAAAATCAGTGGCTGGCCACCAGCACTCCCTTGAGCAGGGTGATGGCAGGCTGATTGTCGGCCGCGGCCAGCAGCAGTTGCTTCTGTTCGGGCGGGATCGGCAGCACCTCCAGCCAGCGCTGGGCCACCCAGTTGCCATCGTCCCAGCGGGGCGCGGGATAGAGGGCGGCGTAGTCGGGATAGTCGGCAAATACCTCCCGCAGCGCCTCGACCAGCGGCAGCTGATCGGGATGGAGCCGCCGGGGCGGCCAGGCCGTCAGCGGCGTCACCTCGCCGATGCGCAGGCCGTCCTGCTCCTGCCACAGATCCTCTATCTGCACCCGCTCCATCCCCTGCACCGTGATCCCGAGCATGCCATCCGGCAGCCGGTCGAAATCGATGATGGTGACCCGAGTGGCGATGGGCAGCATGTTGCGCAGGGCGTCGGGCTGGCGAGGGTCCACCATGCAGAGGGCGAAGCCGGACTCCCCCGCCTCGGCGATCATCCGCTGGTATCTCGGTTCGAAGATCCGCAGCGGCATGATGCCGCCGGGCAGCAGGTGGGCAGATAGGGGAAACAGCGCCAGTCGCATCGCAAACTCCTCGGTTGGGAACCTCTGTTGATACGCCGGGCCAGAGGGAGGAGATCATTCCCGTCATCGGGAAAGGAAAAACCCTTAACAATCAGGGGAAAATAGCCTGGACAAGCCGCTTCGATATGCAGTAGAAATGGATAAGCACCATAATTTCCGCCCAATATTCTGGAATATGGCGCCAAACGCAGTGAAATATCCGCCCGACAGCGAGCGGCGGGTCATCCCTATAGTTTTCTCGGGCCGATGCGGGTAAAATTCACGCCCTTATATATCAGTCATTTTTCGACGCGCAACCTTGGTGGTCAGTTATGAAAGAGCATATTCATCATCTACTTGAACAAACGGTAGCCAATCTCAAGTCAGCAGGCGTCCTGCCGGCGGACCTGGAAGCCCGCGTGCAAGTAGACCGATGCAAGGAAAAAGCTCACGGCGACCTGGCTACCAACCTGGCCATGCTGCTGGCCAAACCGGCCCGCAAGAATCCCCGTGAGCTGGCAGCGGCCATCATCGAGCACCTGCCCGCCTCCGACCTGATCGCCAAGGTCGAGATCGCCGGTCCCGGCTTCATCAACTTCTTCTTCGACCAGCGCTGGCTGGCCGGTCAGGTCGAGGCCATGGTGACCTCTGCCAACGCCAACGTGAAGCTGCCGACCCCGCAGACCGTGGTGGTGGACTACTCCGCCCCCAACGTGGCCAAAGAGATGGCGGTACACCACATCCGCTCCACCGTACTCGGTGACGTGGCTGCGCGTGCGCTGGAGTTCCTCGGTCATAAAGTGATCCGCGCCAACCACATCGGCGACTGGGGCACCCAGTTCGGCATGCTGATCGCCTATCTGGAGAAGATGTCCAACGAGCACGCCAGCGACATGGCGCTCAAAGATCTGGAAGCCTTCTACACCCAGGCCAAGCGTTGCTACGACGAAGACGAAGCCTTCGCCGAGCGCGCCCGTAACTACGTGGTCAAGCTGCAGGGCGGCGATGAGTACTGCCGTACCATGTGGAAAAAGCTGGTCGACATGACCATGGAACAGAACCAGATCAACTACGACCGCCTGAATGTTTCCCTGACCAACAAGGACATCATGGGCGAGTCCATGTACAACGACATGCTGCCGGAGATCGTGGCCGACCTGAAAGCCAAGGGGCTGGCGGTCGAGAGCGAAGGCGCCACCGTGGTCTTCCTGGACGAGTTCAAGAACAAGGATGGCGAGGCCATGGGCGTCATCATCCAGAAGAGCGATGGCGGTTTCCTCTACACCACCACCGACATTGCCTGTGCCAAATACCGTTACGAAACCCTGGGCGCCGACCGTGTCATGTACTTCATCGACTCCCGTCAGCACCAGCACCTGATGCAGGCCTGGACCATCACCCGCAAGGCGGGCTATGTGCCGGAATCCGTACCGCTCGAGCACCACGCCTTCGGCATGATGCTGGGCAAGGATGGTCGTCCCTACAAGACCCGCTCCGGTGGCACCGTCAAGCTGGTTGATCTGCTGAACGAGGCCGAAGAGCGCGCCGCTGCGCTGCTGGAGAGCCGCAACAGCGACCTCTCCGCCGAAGAGAAGGCCAACGTGGTCAACGCCATCGCCATGGGTGCGGTGAAGTATGCGGATCTCTCCAAGAACCGTACCACCGACTACATCTTCGACTGGGACATGATGCTGTCGTTTGAAGGCAACACTGCCCCTTACCTGCAGTATGCCTACACCCGTATCCAGTCCATCTTCCGCAAGGCCAACATTGATGCCGAGACGCTGACCGGCAACGTGACCCTGAACGAAGAGGCCGAAGAGGTGCTGGCCCAGAAGCTGATCCAGTTCTCCGACGCGGTCAACGGCGTGGCAGACAAAGGCATGCCGCACCTGCTCTGTACCTACCTGTACGAGTTGTCCGGCAACTTCATGACCTTCTATGAAGCCTGCCCGATCAACAAGGATGGCGTGGACGAAGCAACCCGTCAGAGCCGTCTGCTGCTGTGCGCCGCCACCGCCAAGGTGCTGAAACTGGGCCTCGGCGTACTGGGCATCCATACCCTGGAGCGCATGTAATAGATGGCAACCCGGGATTATGTCGGCAGCCGCCCGCGACGTCGGGCGGGTGGCCGCAATACCAAGAAAGCGGCCCCTCGCCGCTTTCCTGTTATTCCAGTGCTGCTGGTGGTGGCACTGCTGGCAGGCTTTGGTGGCTTCCTTTACATGATCAATGGCAAGGGCAACGATGCCCCCACCATTGAGGAGCAGGTAAAGGCCAACAAGCCAAAAGCGCAGAATAACGGGCTGCCTCAGGAGAAGTGGAGCTACATCGAACGGCTTGAAAACAAGCAGGTCGATATCATAGAGCCGCCGACCCAGCCGGGTGTGCTGCCGCCGCCACCGGCAGATACCATGACCCTGCAGCCGGAAAAACTGCCGCAGCCGGTGCCGACCGACATTCCCCAACCGGGAACGCCCATCGGCCAGCCCAAGCCCTATCAGCCCAATCCGGCGACCACCCCTGCTACCTCGGGTGCACCGGTTGCCAACGCGCAAGAGCAGGCGATCGACCGCAAGGCCGAACGGGAACGGATGGAGCGGGAGATCCGCGCCGAGCTGGAACGGGAGCGCGCCGAAGCGGCCAAGGCTAAAGCGGCCACCCCGCCAGCCCAGACCGCAGCCGCCGACAGTGGTCGCTACATGATGCAGTGCGCCGCCCTGCGCTCGCAGGATTCTGCAGAGTCGCTCAAGGCTCGTATCGCCTTCACCGCCGGCCTCTCTTCCAGCCTGCAGGTGATCAATGGCGCCAACGGCACCGTCTACAAGGTGATGGTGGGCCCCTTCAACGGCAAGGCGGCCGCCGACGCGGCCAACAGCAAGCTGCAGAGCTCCGGCATCAGCGGCTGCATTCCCAAGAAAGGGTAATCCGCTTACCGATGACGCAGGGCCGGGTGGCAACACTCGGCCCTGTTCTTTTGGTGCCACGCGCATCCACCCTGTTTGCTCCCCCCGTTTATCCCGACCAAAGGCAGGGTTGAAAAGCCCGTTTACCATCCCCATCTTTCTTGCCATGCACAGTCAGGCCGTCATTCGGCTCAAGCGAGGTAAGTAAAGTGACTACCATAGTTTCAGTTCGCCGCAACGGTCAGGTCGTCATCGGTGGCGATGGCCAGGTCTCTCTTGGCAACACCGTCATGAAGGGCAACGCCCGCAAGGTTCATCGCCTCTATAACGGCAAGGTACTGGCCGGTTTCGCTGGCGGTACCGCCGACGCCTTCACCCTGCTCGAGCGTTTCGAAGCAAAACTGCAGGCCCATCAGGGTAATCTGGAGCGCGCCGCCGTGGCGCTGGCCAAAGATTGGCGCACCGATCGCGCCCTGCGCCGCCTTGAAGCGCTGCTGGCCGTGGCCGACGAACACAAATCCTTCATCATCACCGGCAACGGTGACGTGGTGCAGCCGGAGCACGATCTCATCGCCATCGGCAGCGGCGGCAACTTCGCCCAGTCCGCCGCCATCGCGCTGCTGGAAAACACCGAGCTGGATGCCAGGACCATTGTCGAGAAGTCCCTCAAGATTGCGGGCGACATCTGCGTCTTCACCAACGGCAACCACACCATTGAAGTGCTGGACTACGCAGCCAAATAAGGCCACCAGCCAAACCCCATTCTCCAAGGGGTGGGCCCTGCCCGCCCCGGATACAGGAACACCATCATGTCCGAGATGACCCCGAGAGAAATCGTCCACGAGCTGGATCGTCACATCATTGGTCAGGCCGATGCCAAGCGCGCCGTTGCCGTTGCCCTGCGCAACCGCTGGCGCCGGATGCAACTCGACGAAGAGATGCGCCATGAAGTAACCCCGAAAAACATCCTGATGATCGGCCCGACCGGTGTCGGCAAGACCGAGATCGCCCGTCGTCTGGCCAAGCTGGCCAACGCCCCCTTCATCAAGGTGGAAGCGACCAAGTTCACCGAAGTGGGCTATGTCGGCAAGGAAGTGGACAGCATCATCCGCGATCTGACCGATGCCGCCATCAAGCTGGTGCGCGAAACCGAGATGGAGAAGATGAAATATCGCGCCGAGGAAGCCGCCGAAGAGCGCATCCTCGACGCCCTGCTGCCCAACCCGCGCAACACCTGGGGTGAGGAAGAGAAAGCCGACAACTCCAACACCCGCCAGATCTTCCGCAAGAAACTGCGGGAAGGTCAGCTGGATGACAAAGAGATCGAGCTGGAGCTCTCCGCCTCCCCGATGGGCGTCGAAATCATGACCCCGCCGGGCATGGAAGAGATGGCCAACCAGCTGCAGGGGCTGTTCCAGAACCTGGGCCAGAACCAGAAGAAGAAGCGCAAGATCAAGGTCAAAGAGGCCATGAAGGCGCTGATCGAAGAGGAAGCGGCCCGTCTGGTCAATCCGGAAGAGCTGAAGCAGAAAGCGATCGCCGCGGTCGAAAACAACGGCATCGTCTTCCTCGACGAGATCGACAAGATCTGCAAACGCGGCGAGAGCTCTGGCCCCGATGTCTCCCGTGAAGGGGTACAGCGCGACCTGCTGCCGCTGGTCGAGGGTTGCACCGTCAACACCAAGCACGGCATGGTCAAGACCGACCACATCCTGTTTGTCGCCTCCGGCGCCTTCCAGATCGCCAAGCCGTCAGATCTCATCCCCGAGCTGCAGGGCCGTCTGCCGATCCGGGTCGAGCTGACCGCGCTGACCACTGATGACTTCGAGCGCATCCTGACCGAACCGAACGCCTCGCTGACCGATCAGTACAAGGCGCTGATGGCCACCGAAGGGGTCAACATCGAGTTCACCAAGGATGGCATCCGCCGTCTGGCCGAAGCGGCCTGGCAGGTCAACGAGCGTACCGAGAACATCGGTGCCCGTCGCCTGCACACAGTGATGGAGCGCCTGATGGAAGATATCTCCTACGACGCCTCCGAGAAGTCCGGCGAGACCTTTGTCATCGACACCGACTACGTCAACGCCCACCTCGGCAAGCTGATCGAGGATGAGGATCTGAGCCGCTTTATTCTGTAAGCGCGCCCCTCCCGATAAAACGCCTCCCTTCGCGGAGGCGTTTTTGTATGCGTTTCTGCTCCAGCTCAGGCGCTGGCCAGCCCCCCCTTCCGGCGGCGACCCACCAGCCAGAGCGCCAGGCCAATCAGCAGGGCGCTCAGGGTGAAGAGGGCCCGGGCGCCAAACACCAGCTCGCTGGCCAGGGTCAGGCCCTGCTCTCCCACCAGGGCGGCGAACAGGCCGCCGAGCCCAGCCACCCCGGTCAGCTGGCCCAGATTGCGCGACAGGGTCAGCAAACCGGCTACAGCGCCCTTGGTCTGCTCACTCGCAGCCCCCACCACGGCACTGTTGTTAGCTGTCTGGAACAAGGCATAGCCGGCGGTCAGCAGCAGGATGGGCAGCAGGTAGCCGAGCGGGCCGAACTGCCCCGCCGCCCCGACCAGGCCGAGGGCCGCAGCCCCCATGACTGACAGCCCCAGCCGGATCACCTGCCGCGCACCCAGCCTGTCCACCAGCCAGCCGGCGGGCATGCCCGTCAGAGCCGCCAGCAGGGGCCCGCCCGATATCATCAGACCGACAGTCCCCAGATCGAGACCGAAGACGCCCCTCAGGTAGAAGGGGCCTATGAGCAGGGTCAGCACCATGACGCTGGCCACTAGGGCGCTGGCGACAAGGCCGTTGCGCAGCCCCGGGGCCCCCAGCAGCGCCAGCGGCAACAGGGGTACAGGGGCGTTGCGCTCGAGGCGAACGAACGAGGCCGTGACCAACAGGGCCCCCACACCCCACCAGAGGGCCAGAGAGCCCCCCAGGGTCAGCGTCAGGCCGTAGCAGAGCAGGGCCGCTACCAGCAGTGACAGGCTCGTGAGGTTCATCCCCTCCTTTTGTGGCGAGGAGCTGTCCCAAGGCAAGCCAAGCCAGGCACAGCCCAGCGCCAGCAGGCTGAGGGGCACCAGCAGCAGGAAGGGGGCCTGCCAGCCAAAGCCGGCCGTCAGCAGGCCGCCAAAGGAGGGGCCGAGCGCCGTACCACAGGCCGACAGGGTACCGAGCAGCCCCATACACCAACCCCGCCGAGCCGCTGGCACCAGCTGGCCCACCATGGCCAGCGCCAGGGAGAGCATGCAGGCCGCTGCGCCCCCCTGCAGGACACGGGCTGCGATCAGCCAGCCTATGGTCGGCGCCAGGGCGCACAGCAACGAGGCCAGCGCAAAGAGCCCTAGCCCCAGGAGCAGCAGACGACGCCGACCGAACCTGTCCCCCAGTCGGCCAGCCACCACAGTCAGGCAGGTTATCCCCAGCAGATAGGCCACCAGCACCCACTGCAGGCTGGCAAAGGGCACCGCAAAAGCCTGCTCCAGGGCTGGCAGCACCATGCTGGCCAGACTCCCTCCCAACATGGGCAGCAGGGTGGCGAGGCCGAGTGCCAGCAGGCCGAGGCGGCGAGCGGCAGGGGTCAGGAGCGACTTGTATTGTGACATGGCACTGTCTCCGGCAGAGGATGATGCCCACAAGGCTAGCGGGGGGCATGAGCTGGCGGAAGACGCACGACTTGCAGCTTATAGCTGCATGAGACGCCATATGAAGAGCGGGGTTCTCGCGTATGATGAAGCCAATCGACCGTCATGGGTCATCATCCGGGATCCCCGGTTCGGCGAGGGCAATGCCATGAATACCCCCGACTTCAATCTGCTGCTGACTCTGGATGCCCTGCTGGACGAAGGCAGTGTGGCCGGTGCCGCCAGGCGACTCTCCTTGAGCTCCTCCGCCATGAGCCGGGCCCTGGCCAAGCTGCGGGAGACCACGGGTGACCCCCTGCTGGTCAGGGCGGGCCGGGGTCTGGTGCCCACGCCGCGTGCCCTGGCCCTGCGCGATCAGGTCAGTCAGCTGGTGCAGGATGCGCAAGCCGTGCTACGCCCCCAGCAGGAGATAGATCCGGCCAGCCTGGTGCGCACCTTTCGCCTGAGATCCAGCGACGGCTTCGTGGAGGCGGTCGGCCCTGCCCTGCTGGCGCGGCTCGCCGCCGAGGCCCCCGGGGTCAGGCTGCACTTTCTGGCCAAACCCGACAAGGGGAGCCGCCCCCTGCGCAGCGGCGAACTGGATTTCGAAACCGGCGTCATAGGCGCAGAGACGGCGCCAGAGCTGCGTACCCAGGCGCTGTTTCAGGATCACTTCGTCGCCGTGGTGCGTCCGGGCCACCCCCTGTGCGGGGGCCCCCTGACCGCCGCCCGCTATGCCGCAGCCCGCCACATACTGGTGTCGCGGCGCGGGCTGGAGCAGGGCCCCATAGACGAGGCCCTGGCGCGCCTCGGGTTGACACGCGAGGCGGCGACCCTGGTCCCCGGCTTTGCCACTGCCCTGACCCTGGTGCGGGGCAGCGACCTGGTAGCGACCGTGCCCGAACGGCACTGCGTCGCCCTGCACGCCGATCTGGTGACCCTGCCCCTGCCCTTCCCGCTGGCAGGGATCAGGGTCGCCCTGATCTGGCACCCCAGTCAGGACGCCGACCCAGCTCACCGCTGGCTGCGCACCCTCATCCGCGAGATCTGCGCCCACGCCCCCTATGGAGGGAAGACCCGGGTCACCTGATCCCGACTCCCCGGCGAGAGAACCCGGCTTCCTGCCCGCCCCTTGTTCAAAAAAAGATCGGTCAGCCCCTTCCTTCGAATTTATACGACCGTATAATTCAGATCGAAATCTGTTCAGAAGGAGTCTTGCCAGATGCACCCCACTCGTCAACAACTGCTCGATACCGGCCTCGCCATCGCTACCGAGAAGGGGCTGCGCGGCCTGACGGTACGCGAGCTGGCGGCGGCGGCCGGGGTAAACCTCGGCTCCTTCGTCTACCACTTCGGCAACCGCGACGCCTTTATCGACGAGCTGGTCGAGCTCTGGTACGCCCCCCTCTATGACGAGCTCAAAGCGGTGGCAGCCAAAGGCTCCTACCCCTCAGCCATCGCCATGTTCGAAGCGACCATGGAGGCGCTGATCGGACTGGTGGCGCGCCAGCGTGGCTTTATCAACCACCTGTTTGGCGATGCGCTGGCTGGCGAAGGGGCGGCCCAGCGCTTTCTGCTCAGCCTGCCGCGCCGCCACCCTCTGCTGCTGATCGAGCAGGTGCGCATGGCACAGGCGGAAGGGTCGCTGGTCGCGGGCCACCCGCTCCAGCTGATGATCTTCATCATGGGCTCGGTCGGCCTGCCGCTGGTGATCGCCGGCAGCGATCGTCAGCTCGGCTGGCTGCCCGAACAGGCCGCCCCGTTTCTCAGCCAGATAGACAACCCCGAGGCTGCCAGACAGCGGCTGGTATGGGCCCTGCGCGGCCTGCGCCCCACCGACATGAAGGAAGGAGAAGCGCTATGAAGCAACGCATCGCAATGGCAGCTCTGCTGCTGGCCGTTCTCAGTGGTCACCTCTGGTTGCAAAGCCATCCTCAAGGAGAAGTGGTATGAAGCAACGCATTGCCATCGTGGCCCTGTTGCTGACCGTTCTCAGTGGTTACCTCTGATTGCAGTGCCATCTTCAAGGAGAAGCAGCATGAAAAAACGCATTGCAATCGTGGCCCTGCTGCTAACCGTTATCGGTGGCTACCTCTGGTGGCAGGGGCGCCCGGCCGACGGATCCATCCTCTACGGCAACGTCGATATTCGCGACGTCAATCTGGCCTTTCGGGTCGGTGGCCGCGTCGATCAGGTGCTGGTCGATGAGGGGGATAACGTAAAAGCCGGTCAACTGCTGGCCCGCCTCGATCCGGTTCCCCTCACCCATAGCCGCGACAGCGCCCGCGCCAATCTGGCTGCGATCACTGCCGCCAACGCCTTGATCCACAAAGGCTATCGCAGCGAAGAGACCGACCGCGCCCGGGCCGCACTGGCCGCCGCCGAAGCCGCTGCGCTGGAGGCCGACCAGCAGTGGCGCCGCCAGAGCGCATTGGCAGCCACCGGCGCCATCTCCCGCGGTCAGCTCGATACCGCCCGCTCCCAGCGAGATCAGACCCAGGCACAGGTACGCTCCGCCCGCGAGCAGCTCGCCCAGCTCGAAACCGGCTACCGCCCAGAGGAAATCGCCCAGTCCGATGCCCAGCTGGAAGGGGCCAATGCGGCGCTTGCCAGTGCCGAACTGGCGCTGGCAGATGCCAACCTGACCGCCCCCAGCGACGGCATCATCATCAGCCGCGCCATCGAGAATGGCAGCATGGTGCAGAGCGGAGCGACCGCCTTCAACCTCTCCCTGACCGCGCCGGTCTGGGTGCGCGCCTATGTGGAGGAGCCCTGGCTCGGCCACTTCCCGAGCGGCGCCAAAGTGACCCTCACCACCGACTCGCGGCCGGATCAGCCCTATCACGGGGTGGTGGGCTTTGTCTCGCCGACCGCCGAGTTCACCCCGAAATCGGTGGAGACGCCTGACCTGCGCACTCACCTCGTCTACCGGCTGCGCATCGTGGTGCAGGATCCCGACCCGGCCCTGCGCCAAGGGATGCCGGTCACCGTCAGGCTGGTGCCATGAGCTGCGCCATCTCCCTTGAGGGGCTCACCAAACGCTTTGGCGAGCGGGTCGCCCTCAATGCCATCTCGGCCACCATTCCGGCTGGCGGCATCACCGGGCTGGTCGGCCCCGACGGCGCGGGCAAGAGCACTTTGCTACGCCTGCTGGCCGGTCTGCTGATCCCCGAAGCGGGCACCATCCGGGTGCTGGGGCTGGACCCGGTGAGCGAGGGGGACCTGCTGCGTCAGCGCCTCGGCTACATGCCCCAGCAGTTCGGCCTCTACGAGGATCTCAGCGTGCTGGAGAACCTCACCCTCTACGCTGACTTGCGCGGCGTACTGGAGCCCGAACGCACGCCCACCTTCGCGCGGCTGCTCGCCTTCACCGATCTTGCCCGCTTCACCGCAAGGCCGGCAGGCAAGCTCTCTGGTGGGATGAAGCAGAAACTCGGGCTGGCTTGCGCCCTGCTCGGCACCCCGGATGTGCTGCTGCTCGATGAACCCGGGGTCGGGGTTGATCCCATCTCCCGCCGCGCCCTCTGGCAGATGGTGCGCGAGCTGGCCAAAGGGGGGATGACGGTGCTCTGGAGCACCGCCTATCTCGACGAGGCGGAGCTGTGCGACCACGTGCTGCTGATGGCAGATGGCGAGGTGCGCACCAGTGGCACGCCAGCCGCTCTGATGGGGGCCATGGCCAGCCGCTGCTGGCTGCTGGAGGCGGGGCAACTGGATGGCCGCGAGCGGCGCGCCCTGCTGCGCCGGGCACTGGCTCACCCGACGGTGATGGATGGCGCGGTGGCGGGGGAGCGGGTTCGCCTGCTGCTGCACCCGGGTATGACGCCCCCGCAGCTCCCGGAGCTACAGCTGGCCAACGGCGCCTTTCAACCGGCCCAGCCCCGGCTGGAGGATGCCTTTATCGACCTGCTCGGCGGCGGCCCCGGCGGGGAATCGAGTCTGGCGACCGGGATGCGGGAAGCCGAACTGCCGCAAGGGGTCTCCCCCGAGGCGGTGATCGAGGCGCGCCACCTCACCAAGCGCTTCGGCGATTTTGCCGCCACCGATGATGTCAGCTTTGCGGTGCGCCGCGGCGAGATCTTCGGCCTGCTCGGCCCCAACGGGGCGGGCAAGTCCACTACCTTCAAGATGGAGTGCGGCCTGCTGCGCCCGAGCGAGGGGCAGGCACTGGTGACCGGCATCGATCTGGCCCACAGCCCCTCGGCGGCACGCCAGCGCCTCGGCTACATGGCGCAGAAGTTCTCCCTCTACAAGCAGCTTACCGTGGCGCAGAACCTCTCCTTCTTCGCCGGTATCTACGGCCTGTTCGGCCGCCACCAGCAGACTCGGATCGACGCCATGGTGACTGCCTTTGCCCTCGCCCCCTGGCTCGATCAGAAGGCGGAATCCCTGCCGCTCGGTCTGCGCCAGCGTCTTTCACTCGCCTGCGCCCTGCTGCACGAGCCGCCGCTGCTGTTTCTCGACGAGCCCACCTCCGGGGTCGATCCGGTGACCCGACGCGAGTTCTGGTCCCACATCAACGCGCTGGCCGATCACGGCGTCACCGTGCTGGTCACCACCCACTTTATGGATGAAGCGGAGTATTGCGACCGCATTGCTCTCATCTATCGCGGCAAGCTGCTGGCGCTCGGCACCCCGGACGATCTCAAGGGGCTGGCGGCCAAAGAGGCGGCGACCTCTTTGCCAACCGGCTCCTTGCCGACCTGTTCTTTGCCAACAATGGAAGAGGCCTTTATCACCCTGGTCGAGCGGGCCAGCGAGGGGGACGCATGAGCATCAACCGTCGGCGACTGCTGGCCCTCTGCCGCAAGGAGACGCTGCAAATCGTCCGCGACCCGAGCAGCATCCTCATCGCCTTCATCATGCCGGTGGTGCTGCTGGTGGTGATGGGTTACGCCATCAATCTGGATGTGGACCACCTGCGTCTCGGCATCTGGCGTACCGACAGCGGCACCCCTGCGGTGCGGCTGGAGCAGGCCCTGCGCGGCTCTACCGCGCTGGAGATCCACAGCGGCCCGAGCCAGGAGTCCCTGCTCGCCAGTCTGGCCCGTGGCGAGATCCGCGGCCTGCTGGTGATCGATGACGGCTTCTCCCGCGCCATGGCCGGTCAGGGCAATGGCACGCCGCAGGCGCTGCTGCTGACCGACGGCTCCGAGCCCAACACCGCCAACTTCGTCACCAACTATGTGCAGGGGATCTGGCAGGGGTGGCTCGCTGGCGAGGGGGTCGCCATGCCGGTGTCGATAGAGAGCCGCGCCTGGTTCAATCCGGCGCTGGTGAGCCGCAACTTTCTGGTGCCGGGCTCCATTGCAGTGGTGATGACCATCATTGGGGCCCTGCTCACCTCGCTGGTGGTGGCGCGGGAGTGGGAGCGCGGCACCATGGAGGCGCTGCTCGCCACCCCGGTCACCAAGGGGGAGCTGCTACTCTCCAAGCTGCTGCCCTACTATGGCCTTGGCATCATCGCCATGCTGCTCTGCCTGCTCTTCTCGGTGGCGGTAATGGAAGTACCGTGGCGCGGCTCCCTGTTGCTGCTCTTTCTGGTCACCAGCGTCTTTCTCGGCAGCGCCCTCGGACTCGGGCTGTTCCTCTCCACCGTGATGCGCAGCCAGTTCAACGCCGCGCAAGCTGCGCTGATCGCCGCGTTTCTGCCCGCCGTGATGCTATCGGGCTTCGTGTTCGAGATCGCCAGCATGCCACCGCTGCTGCGGGCCATCACTCACCTCATTCCGGCCCGCTACTTCGCCAGCTCGCTGCAGACCCTCTATCAGGCGGGCAGCGTCTTCTCGATCCTGCTGGTCAACGGTTTCTGTCTGCTGCTGCTGGCCGGTTTCTGGCTGGCCCTGACCGCCCGCAAGACGCGGCGCACTCTGGAGTAACCCATGCTGATCCGACTCTGGTGGCTGATCCGAAAAGAGCTGCAGGCCCTGATGGGCAATACCCAGGGGCGCTTTCTGCTCATCATGCCGGTGCTGCTGCAGACAGCCCTCTTCCCGTTCGCCGCCACTCTGGAGGTGACCGGCAACACGCTGGCCATCTACAACCAGGATGGCGGCGCCCAGAGCCGTGAGCTACTGGAACGCCTCACCCATATGCCCGCCTTCACCACCATCATCCCGGTGCAGGGCGAGGCGGGCATGACCGAAGCCATCACTGGGCAGCAGGCGCTGCTCGGGCTGATTATTCCGGGCGATTTCTCGCGCCGACTGGCGCGCGGCGAACCGGCCAAGGTGCAGCTGATTATCGACGGGCGCCGCTCCAACGGCGGTCAGGTGGCGGCGGGCTACATCAGTCAGGTGATCGCCCGCTGGCAGAATGAAGAAAGGAGCGAAGGCAAGGCGCAGCCCGAACTGGCGGTACGCAACCTCTACAACCCCAACGTCGAGTTCCACTGGCATATCCTGCCGGCGCTGGTGGCCATCATCACCACCACCGGCTGCCTGATCGTTACCGCCCTCTCGGTCGCGCGGGAGCGGGAGGAGGGCACCTTCGATCAGCTGCTGGTCTCCCCCCTCACCGCAGGCTGGATCATGGCGGGCAAGGCGGTGCCCGGCATCATGGTGGCGGTGGGGCAAGGGTGCATAGTCGCGCTGGCCGCCCGTTTTGTCTTTCACCTCCCCTTTGCCGGCAGCCTCAGCCTGCTGATGGCGGGCATGGTCTGCTACGGGCTGGCGCTGGCCGGGATCGGGCTCTTCATCTCGTCGTTCTGCTCGACCCAGCAGCAGGCCTTTCTCGGGGTCTTCTCCTTCACCGTACCGGCGGTGATCCTCTCGGGCTACATCTCGCCGGTGGAGAACATGCCGCAGGTGTTCCAGTGGCTGGCGGCCATCGACCCCCTCACCCACTTCATCGTGCTGCTCAAGGGGGTCTTCCTCAAGGGGTTTGACTGGTCGGCCGCCTGGCCCCTGCTCTGGCCGCTGCTCGCCATCGCCGGGGTCACCCTGTCGCTGGCGCTCGCCATGTTCCGCCGCCATATCGCCTGACGCGCTATCTTGATCAGCTGATGCCGGTCTCGCCCAGCGCGAGGCTGGCCTTTTTTCGACAGAAGTTTTCACTCCCCGGCTTTTGCTAAAGCGAGCTTGCTCTCAGACATCCCTCACTCCAGGCCAGCACAGAAATCATCAACTGGTATACCTATTTTTGTATATCTTTGAATTTTATCGAATTACCCCTGACGAGATATATAAATAGACACTTGATTTGCATCAATCGCCCGCCCCGACTGACTGGGTAGCCTAGCCCCAGAATGATGTTTTATTACTCCAAACTTGAGGCAACTATGAGCAAAGTCAGACTGGTCGTTGTGGGCAACGGCATGGTGGGGCACCGCTTCATCGAAGAGCTGATCGAGCGGGCCGACCCGGGCCGCTACGAGATCACCGTCTTCGGTGCAGAACCCCGTCCCGCCTACGATCGCGTCCATCTCTCCTCCTACTTCTCCCATCACACCAGCGAAGATCTCTCCCTCGTCAAACCCGGTTTCTACGACAAGCACGGCATCCGCCTGCTGCTCGGCGAAGCGGTGAAAACAATCGACAGGGCCAACCGCGAAGTGCACTCCAACAAGGGCACTGTGGTCGGCTACGACAAGCTGGTGCTGGCCACCGGCTCCTACCCCTGGGTGCCCTCCATTGCAGGCAGTCAGCACCACGAGTGCTTCGTCTATCGCACCATCGAGGATCTGAAAGCCATCCGCAGCGCCGCCAAGAGCGGCAAGAGCGGGGTGGTGATCGGGGGCGGCCTGCTTGGCCTCGAAGCCGCCGGCGCCCTCAAGGCGCTGGGTCTCGAGACCCACGTGGTGGAGTTTGCGCCGGTGCTGATGGCCGAGCAGCTCGACGGTCAGGGCGGTCAGCTGCTGCGCCGCAAGATTGAATCCATGGGCGTGCAGGTTCACACCAGCAAGAGCACCAGCGAGATCCTGATGCATGGCGGCGAACAGGCGAAGCACCGCCTCGCCTTTGCCGATGGCAGCCAGCTTGAAGTGGACGTGGTGGTCTTCTCCACCGGCATTCGCCCGCAAGATACCCTCGGCCGCTACGGCGATCTCGACATCGCCGAGCGCGGTGGCATCGTCATCGACGATCACTGCCTCACCTCAGACCCCGACATCTATGCCATCGGCGAGTGCGCCGCCTGGCAGGGGCGCTTCTTCGGGCTGGTGGCACCGGGCTACAAGATGGCCCAGATCACCGTCGACCATCTGCTCGGCGGCGACAGCCGCTTCGAAGGGGCGGACATGAGCGCCAAGCTGAAACTGCTCGGCGTCTCCGTCGGCTCCATTGGCGATGCCCACGGCCGCACCCCGGGCAGCCACAGCTATGTGTTTCAGGACGATCAGGCAGGCGTCTACAAGAAGATCGTGGTGAGCGAAGACAACAGCCGATTGCTCGGCGCCGTGCTGGTGGGTGACGTGGAAGATTACGGCAACCTGCTGCAGATGATGCTCAACGCCCTGCCGCTGCCGAGCCACCCGGACACCCTGATCCTGCCCGCCTACGCCGGTGCCAAGCCGACGCTGGGGGTGGATGCCCTGCCGGAAAGCGCCCAGATCTGCTCCTGCTTCGACGTCTCCAAGGGTGACATCGCCAAGGCGGTGACCGAGGGTCACACCACCCTGGCCGCCATCAAGCAGCACACCAAGGCCGGTACCGGCTGTGGCGGCTGTGTGCCGCTCATCAGTCAGGTGCTCAACGCCGAGCTGGTGAAGCAGGGCATCGAGGTCAACAACCACCTCTGCGCCCACTTCCCCCACTCCCGTCAGGAGCTGTTCCATCTGGTCAAGGTGGAGGGGATCAAGAGCTTCGACGAGCTGCTGGCCAAACACGGTCAGGGCTATGGCTGCGAGGTGTGCAAACCGACCGTCGGCTCCATCCTCGCCTCCTGCTGGAACGAGCATGTGCTGAGCCCGCGCAACACCCCGCTGCAGGACACCAACGACATCTTCCTCGGCAACATGCAGAAGGACGGCAGCTACTCCGTCATCCCGCGCATGGCCGGTGGTGAAGTGACCCCGGAGGGGCTGCTGGCGGTGGCCGAATTGGCCCGCGACTACAAGCTCTACACCAAGATCACCGGCGCCCAGCGTATCGGTCTGTTCGGGGCCCGGAAGGATGACCTGCCCGCCATCTGGCGCAAACTGCTGGCGGCCGGTTTCGAGACCGGTCAGGCCTACGCCAAGGCGCTGCGCATGGCCAAGACCTGCGTCGGCAGCACCTGGTGCCGCTTCGGCGTGCAGGACAGCGTTGGCCTCGGGGTCTTCCTCGAGAACCGCTACAAGGGCATTCGCACCCCCCACAAGATGAAGTTCGGCGTCTCCGGCTGTACCCGCGAGTGTGCGGAAGCGCAGGGCAAGGACGTCGGCATCATCGCCACCGACGCGGGCTGGAACCTCTATGTGGGCGGCAACGGCGGCATGAAGCCGCGCCACGCCGACCTGCTGGCCTCTGACCTCGACCGCGAAACGTTAGTCCGGTTGATCGACCGCTTTATGATGCTCTACGTCACCAGCGCCGACAAACTGCAGCGCACCTCGGTCTGGCTCGGCAATCTGGAAGGGGGCGTCGACTACCTGCGCGAGGTGATCGTCGACGACAAGCTGGGGCTGGCCGAGACGCTGGAGCGCGATATCCAGACCCTCATCGACAGCTACGAGTGCGAATGGTCGCGCACCCTCAACGAAGAGGAGGCGCTCAAGCGCTTCAGCCACTTCATCAACAGCGACAAGCGCGACCCGGACGTTCAGTTCGTCGCCGAGCGCGATCAGCACCGACCGGCGACCCCGGCCGAGCGCATCCCTGTCTACCAGATCGAGGTGGAAACCAAATGATGAAATTAGCCTGCCAACTCAACGACATCCTGCCGGGCACCGGCGTCTGCGCACTCATTGAAGGTCGCCAGATCGCCCTGTTTCGCCCGAGCGCGGCCGCCGAGGTGTTCGCCATCGACAACCGGGATCCCTTCTTCGCCGCCAACGTGCTGTCGCGGGGCCTGATCTGCGAACACGACGGCGAGCTCTGGGTGGCCAGCCCGCTCAAGAAGCAGCGCTTTCGTCTGAGCGACGGCCACTGCTTCGACAACCCGGCGATGTCGGTGCAGAGCTACCTCGTTGAAGTGCGCGACCAGCAGGTCTGGGTCGCCGTCTGATGTCGACAACCCCCGGATCTATGTCGGTACAGGGATACCCCGTTGAAGTACGCGACCAGCAGGTCTGGGTCGCCGTCTAAAGCCGATTTCACTCTCTTTCGGGCTGCCTGAGGGCTGCCCTTTCAAGGACTCACAAGATGTACACGGAAACCATTAACAAGTGCGCCGCCAACGCGGCCCGCATCAACCGCTTCGAGCGCAGCGACAAGCTCGGCTTCTGGCTCAGCTCCGCCATGGCGGGGGCCTATGTGGGCCTCGGCATCATCCTCATCTTCACCCTCGGCAATCTGGTGGATCCCGCCATCCGGCCGCTGGTGATGGGGGCCACCTTCGGTATCGCCCTGACGCTGGTGATCATCGCAGGCTCCGAGCTGTTCACCGGCCACACCATGTTCCTCACCTTCGGGGTGAAAACCGGCAAGATCACCATGGCCGACCTGCTGCGCATCCTGCCACAGACCTGGGCGGGCAACCTGATTGGCTCCATCGTGGTGGCGATCATCTACTCCTACGGCGGCAGCCTGCTGCCGGACGCGGGCAGCCTGGCGCACAAGGTGGCGCTGGCCAAGACTCAGGCACCGGCCCTGACCCTGTTTATGAAGGGGATCCTCTGCAACTGGCTGGTCTGCCTCGCCATCTGGATGGCGCTGCGCACCGAAGGGGCCGCCAAGTTCATCGCCATCTGGTGGTGCCTGCTGGCCTTTATCGCCTCCGGCTACGAGCACTCCATCGCCAACATGACCCTGTTCGCTCTCTCCTGGTTTGGCGCCCACTCCGAGGCCTACACCCTGGGCGGCATCGGCCACAACCTGCTGTGGGTGACCTTGGGCAACACCGTCTCCGGTGCCCTCTTTATGGGCCTCGGCTACTGGTATGCCACCCCCAAGGCTGAGCGCCCGGTTGCGGTGAGCAAAGCCACCTCCACTGCCAGCCAGACCCAAACCGCCTGATCAGGAGGCCCCATGGACTACTTGCCCATCTTTTGCCGACTCGACAACAAACCCGTGCTGCTGGTCGGCGGTGGCGAGGTAGCGGAGCGCAAGGCGCGCCTGCTGCTGGATGCCGGAGCCCAGCTCACAGTAGTGGCGCCCGAGCTCGACCCCGAGCTGGCGGAACTGGCTGCCAACGGGAGCATAGAGTGGCTGGCCGGTGAATTCGCGCCGCAGCAACTGGCGGGCAAGTGGCTGGTGGTGGCCGCCACCGATCGGCGCGAGGTGAACGCCCTGGTCTACCAGAGCGCCAATCAGGCGCGGATCTTTGCCAACGTGGTGGATGACCCGAAACGCTCCAGCTTCATCATGCCGTCGATCATCGACCGCTCGCCGCTGATGGTGGCCATCTCCTCCGGCGGCAAGGCACCGGTGCTGGCCCGGCTGCTGCGGGAGAAACTCGAAGCCCTGCTGCCGCAACATCTGGGGGCCGTGGCGACCTTCGCTGGCAGCCTGCGGGAGCGGGTCAAGGCCCGCTTCACCAGCATGGGCGAGCGGCGCCGCTTCTGGGAGCGGCTGCTCGGTGCCGACCGGCTCGGTCAGGCGCTGGCGCGGGGGGATCACGCCTCTGCCCACCAGCTGGCCGACAACCTGTTTGCTGACGAGAGCCACACCGCTGGCGAAGTGGTGCTGGTGGGAGCCGGTCCCGGCGATCCGGGTCTGCTCACCCTGCACGCCCTGCGCCAGATGCAGCAGGCGGACGTGGTGGTCTATGACCGACTGGTCTCCGACGAGGTGATGGCGCTGGTGCGCCGGGATGCCAAACGCATCTTCGTCGGCAAGCAGGCGGGCAACCACTGCGTACCGCAGGAGGGGATCAACCAGCTCTTGCTGGAGGAGGCGCAGAAGGGGCAACGGGTGGTGCGGCTGAAGGGGGGCGACCCCTTCATCTTCGGCCGTGGCGGCGAAGAGCTGGAGACGCTGGTCGGTAGCGGCATCGGCTTTCAGGTGGTGCCGGGGATCACCGCAGCCAGTGGCTGCGCCGCCTACGCCGGTATTCCGCTGACCCATCGCGACCACGCCCAGAGCGTGCGCTTCGTCACCGCTCACGGCAAGGGGGGCGCCCGAGATCTCGACTGGCCGCTGCTGGCCAAGGACAAGCAGACGCTGGTGTTCTATATGGGGCTCTCCTCCTGCGCCACCATCCGCGAGCAGCTGCTGGCCCACGGCAAGGCGAGCAACACCCCGGTGGCGCTGATCGAGCGCGGCACCCAGCCCTGCCAGCGGGTCATTCGCGGCACCCTCGATGAGCTGCCCGCGCTGGCGGTGGGGGTCGAGAGTCCGGCGCTGATCATGGTGGGCTCGGTGGTGACGCTGGCCGACCAGCTCGCCTGGTTTGGCGCGGTACCACAGGCTCAGCGCGCCCTCGCCTGAGGGATTCTCGGCAACTAACCATGAGGCCACCAGCAGGTGGCCTCACTTTTACCCCCCTCTTCTCCCATCACGGTCATAACCTGCTGTTTTAAGTCTGGTATCCTATGGGCATTGAGCCCTTGGCTACCCTCTCAGGAATTCATCCCATGTCTCTTCCCATCAAGAACAGCGCCAGGCAGCGCGCGGATGACAGATCTCGCATTCTCACCCTGCTGCTGCGCGATGACGCCCTCACCGACAGCCTGCTCGACCCGCAGGTGGTGCAGGATGCCGAGCAGCGCGATCAGACCAGCGAACTCACCGCGCTGGTCAACGGGCTACCCGCCGCCGACGTCGCCGATGCGCTGGAGTCGCTGCCGCCCGATGAGCGTCATGCCTTGTGGGCACTGGTGGAAGAAGAGAGACGCGGCCAGATTCTGGTCGAAGCGTCGGAGACGGTGTGGGACAGCCTGATCAGCGGGATGAGCGACAAGGAGCTGCTGCACGCCCTGCGCACCCTGGATATCGACGACCAGATCTATCTGGGCCAGTACCTGCCGCGCAACCTGATGGGGCGGCTGCTCACCTACATGGCCCCCGAGGAACGGGATCGGGTGCGGGAGGTGATCCGCTACGGCAAGCACACCGTCGGCGCCATGATGGACTTCGAGATCATCACCATCCGCCCCGAGGTGAATCTGGCCACGGTGCAGCGCTATCTGCGGCTGCGCGGCAAGATCCCCGCCAACACCGACAAGCTGTTCGTCATCGACAGGCGCAACCACCTGCTGGGGGAGCTGGCCCTCACCACAGTGCTGCTGCACAAGCCCGCCACCCTGGTGAGCGATGTGATGGAGCGGGATCCGGTCACCTTCGATCCGGAGGATAACGACGAAGCGGCCGCCCGCACCTTCGAGCGGGATGACCTGCTCTCCGCCGCCGTGGTGGATGGCAAGGGCAAGCTGATGGGCCGCCTCACCGTCGAAGAGGTGGTGGATCTGGTCTATGAGGAGAGTGATACCGACCTGCGCCGGATGGGGGGTATCAGCGAGGATGAAGACGTGTTCGCCCCTGTCAGCAAGGCGGTCAAGACTCGCTGGGCCTGGCTGGCGCTGAACCTCTGCACCGCCTTTGTCGCCTCGCGGGTGATCGGCATGTTCGAGCACACCATCTCCCAGCTGGTGGCGCTGGCGGCCCTGATGCCCATCGTCGCCGGGATCGGCGGCAACACCGGCAACCAGACCATCACCATGATAGTGCGGGCGCTGGCGCTGCAGCACATTCAGGCGGGCAACCTCTCCTTCCTGCTGCTGCGGGAACTCGGGGTCGCCTTTATCAACGGGCTGGTGTGGGGTGGCACCATGGGGCTTGCCACCTACCTGCTCTATCAGGATGCGGCGCTCGGCGCCGTGATGACCCTGGCCATGATGCTCAACCTGCTGGTGGCCGCCCTGATGGGGGTTATCATCCCCATGACCATGACCCGCCTCGGCCGCGACCCGGCGGTGGGGGCCAGCGTGATGATCACCGCCATCACCGACACCGGTGGCTTCTTTATCTTCCTCGGGCTGGCGACCATTTTCCTGCTGTAATCAGCCACTCAATCCATAAAAAAACAGGCCCACCGAAGTGGGCCTGCTGCTATCTGTGTGATCGGGAATATCGCGATAAAAGGCGCTACTCCCGCTCCTTCACATAGGGTGTACCGAGCGCCTTGGGTGCTACCGCACGGCCGATAAAACCGGCCAGCAGGAACACGGTCAGGATGTAGGGCAGTGCCTCGATGGCCTGCACCGGAATGGCGAAGCCACCGATGCTGACCCCTTGCAGACGGATGGCGACTGCATCGAGGAAGCCGAACAGCAGGCAGGCAGCCATGGCATTCCAGGGGCGCCACTTGCCGAACACCAGCGCCGCCAGTGCCATAAAGCCCTTGCCCGCACTCATGTTGGGGATGAACTGAGCCGTCTGGGCCACCGCCAGATAGGTGCCACCGATACCGGCCAGCAGGCCGCCGATAATGAGCGCGGTGTAGCGCATCCGCACCACAGAGATACCAGCGGTATCGACCGCTGCGGGTGCCTCGCCCACCGCCCGCAGACGCAGACCGAAGCGGGTACGGAACATCACCCACCAGGCCAGCGGTACGCAGGCAAACGCCACGTACTCCAGCAGGGAGTGGCCGCTCAGCAGCTCGCTGTAGAGCTGGCCGATCACCGGCACATCCCACAGCTCCTTGGCATAGGGCAGGTCAATGGGGGCGAAACGGGCATCACCGGACAGTGCCGGGGTCTGGCCCCCCTGATCGAACCAGTAACGGCCCAGGGTGACGGTCAGACCGGCCGCCAGAATGTTGATGGCCATGCCGCTCACCACCTGATCACCGCGGTGGGTGATGGTGGCAAAGCCGTGCATCAGGGCGAACAGAATGGAGACACCCACCCCGGCCCCCAGACCTACCCAGGCAGAACCGGAGACCGCCGCCGCCGCACCACTGGCGAACGCTGCCGCCAGCAGTTTGCCTTCCAGCGCGATGTTGACCACCCCGGAGCGCTCGCAAAACATGCCCGCCATGGCGGCGAGAATGAGGGGCGGCGCGGTACGGATGGTCGCATCCAGCATCAGGATCAGAATTTCAAACATGATCAGACTCCTTTAGCTTGCGCGGCTGAGCGGTTGGCAAACGCCAGATAGAGCTGCTCGATGCGCGGACGCATCATGTGCTCAAGGGCGCCACAGAACAGGATCACCAGACCCTGCAACACCACCACGATGTTGCGGTCGACACCGAACTCGAAGCTGAGCTCTGCGCCCCCCTGATAGAGGAAACCGAACAGCAGGCTGGCGATGATAACGCCGACCGGATGGTTGCGCCCCATCAGCGCCACCGCGATACCGGTGAAGCCGAACCCTTCCACGAAGTTGAGCTTGATCTGGTGCAGCTCCCCCTGCAGCACGTTGAGGGCAAAGAAGCCCGACAGCATGCCGGAGATGACCATCGCCAGGATCACCACCTTGGGATAGGAGATACCGGCGTAGGCGGAGGCGCTCTGGCTGGCCCCGACCGAGCGGATCTCGTAACCCCAGCGGGTGTGCCAGATAAAGACCCACACCAGCGCCGCACAGATCAGCGCCCAGAAGAAGCTGATATTGAGCGGGCTGTTGGGGATCTCCATCCCGAACAGGTTCGCCAGCCCGCTCATCTTGGGCAGCCAGCTTGCTTCGGCAAACACCTTGCTCTCGGTCGCCATCGAGCCGGGCGGCTTGAACACCTCCACCAGCAGATAGGCCATCAACGAGGCGGCGATGAAGTTGAACATGATGGTGGTGATGACGATATGGCTGCCGCGCTTGGCTTGCAGCCAGGCCGGAATAAAGGCCCAGGCAGCACCGAACAGACCACCGGCAATGATGGAGAGCGGCAACAGCAGGGCAAACGGCAGCACATCGCCGAGCGTCAGACAGACCAGACCGACACCGAGACCGCCGATATAGGCCTGACCTTCACCACCGATGTTGAACAGACCGGCGTGGAAGGCGACCGCCACCGACAGACCGGTAAAGATAAAGCCGGTTGCGTAGTAGAGGGTAAAGCCAACCCCTTCACCGGTGCCGAACGCGCCGTACCACATGATCTTGGCGGCATCGACCGGGTTGATGTCGAGGTAGTAGAACAGAATGGCCGACACCAGGAAGGCCAGCAGGATATTGACCGCAGACAAGACGCCTACGGAGACCCAGGCAGGAATACGTACTTGGCTCATCAGTGGGCCTCCTTGGCAACTTCGTCCGGCACTATGTTCGCCATCATCAGACCAATGGTGCGTTCATCCGCCTTGGCACCATCCAGCTCGCCGACGATGCGACCATCGGCAATGACCAGAATCCGGTCTGCGAGGCTCATGATCTCGTCCAGCTCCACCGAGACCAGCAAGACGGCCTTGCCCTTGTCGCGCATGGCGATGATCTGCTGGTGGATATACTCGATGGCGCCGATATCGACCCCGCGGGTCGGCTGGCCGATCAACAGCACATCCGGGTCCTGCTCCACTTCACGGGCGATCACCAGCTTCTGCTGGTTGCCACCGGAGAAGTTGGCGGTCTTGTGGTCGGGATGGGGCGGGCGCACGTCCCACTTCTCCATCTTGGCCTGACAATCCTGCTGGATCGCCTCCTTGTTCTGCAGCCACCCCTTGTTGTATTGCGGGCGGCGGTGATAACCGAGAATGAAGGCCTCTTTCGCCTCGAAGCGGTTGATCAGCCCCATCTTGTGGCGATCTTCCGGCACATGACCGAGGCCGTAATTGCGCACCAGCTCGGGATCGGCCGGGTGCTCCGCGCTCACCTTGTGCACGCCGCTGCGGCTGCTGATGGTGAAGCCACCCTTGCTCGGCTTGAGAATGCCGCCAAGCAGGCTGAGCAGTTCGGACTGACCGTTACCGGAGACCCCGGCGATGCCGACCACTTCACCGGCCCGCACCTCGAAGCTGACCGATTTGACCCGCTCCACCTTGCTGGCGTCGAAGTAGCTGAGTCCTTCGATCTTCAGCTTGGCTTCACCGGGCTGGGTTGGCCCCTTGTCGACCTTGAGGCGCACCTTGCGGCCCACCATCAGTTCGGCCAGTTGCTCCTTGTCGGTATCCTTGGTGGCGACGTGCGCCACCATCTCGCCACGGCGCATGATGGAGACCTGATCGGTAATGGCCAGGATCTCGCGCAGCTTGTGAGTGATAAGGATGATGGTTGCCCCTTGATCCCGCAGCTTTTTCAGCACCTCGAACAGGTGATCCGCCTCTTGCGGGGTCAGTACCCCGGTCGGCTCGTCGAGGATCAGGATGCGGGCGCCGCGATAGAGCGCCTTGAGAATTTCGACCCGCTGTTGCAAGCCAACCGGCAGATCTTCGACCTTTTCGTGCAACGGCACGTCGAGGCCATAATCCCGCGCCAGTTCGCCCAGCAGCTTTTCGGCTGACGCCACGCTCTGCTGAAGGTGCCAGCCGTTCTCAGCGCCGAGGATGACGTTTTCCAATACGGTGAAGTTATTGACCAGCATGAAGTGCTGGTGAACCATGCCCACGCCTGCGGCAATCGCATCTTGTGAGCCATGGGGATTGAACGGTTTCCCGTCGATCAGCATCTCGCCTTTGTCGGCATGGTAGAAACCATAAATGATGCTCATCAGGGTGGACTTACCGGCGCCATTTTCGCCGACAATGCCGTGGATACTGCCTTTGCGAACCTTAAGGTCGATCAGCTTGTTGGCGTACACTTCGCCGAACCGCTTATCGATACCTCTTAATTCGATGGCATAGCGATCTGTCTGGTCCATGATGCAGCCCTGCGTTTCATGAAATAAGACTAAAAACCGGCCCGTGCGGGCCGGTGGTGCGTTGAGAGTCGTAGCAACTATCTAATTAGTATTTGCAGGTGTTGTCGCTCATGTAGTCATGAACTTTGACCTTGCCAGAGATGATCTCGGCCTTGATGGCATCCACCTTGGCTTTCATTTCCGGGGTGATCAGCTTCTCGTTGTCCTTGTCGAGCGCCCAATCCACACCGCCTTCGGCCAGACCCAGGTTCTTGATACCCGGCTTCCACTCGCCTTTGGCAGCGTCATCCCAGGTCTGGTAAGCGGCCAGACCCACAGACTTGACCATAGAGGTCAGCATGGTGCCCGGTTGCAGGTGGTTCTGGTTGGAGTCCACACCGATGGCGAACTTGCCGCTGTCCTTGGCTGCCTGATAGACACCGATACCGGTGCCACCTGCGGCGGCATAAACCACGTCAGCGCCTTTGGCGAACTGGGACTTGGCCAGCTCGGCACCTTTGGCCGGGTCAGCAAACGCGGCCGGGGTAGAGCCCGCCATGTTCTGGTACACCTCGATCTTCGGATTGACGTACTTGGCACCCTGCTCGTAACCGCACTGGAATTTGCGGATCAGCGGGATATCCATGCCGCCCACGAAGCCAACCTTGCCGCTCTTGGAGGCGATGGCAGCCAGCGCGCCCACCAGGAAGGAACCTTCATGCTCCTTGAAGATGACAGACTGGACGTTCGGCTTGTCGACCACCATGTCGATGATGGTGAACTGGGTTTTCGGGAACTCGGTCGCCACTTTCTCGACGGCAGAGCCCATGTTGAAACCGACCGCGACGATCGGGCCGTTGCCACGGCTGGCCAGACGACGCAGACCCTGCTCGCGCTGGGCTTCGTTCTGGGGTTCAAACTCTTTGACCTTGACCCCTTTGTCCTTGTTGTAGAGCTCGACGCCGTTACGGAACACGGCTTCGTTGAATGATTTGTCATATTTGCCCGCGGTGTCATAAATGACGGCCGGCTCGGAAGCAGCCTGAGCGGAGAGGGCAGCGAGAGTGAGGGAGGCCACGGTGGCCAGCTTGAGCACTTTAGTCACGATCGTATCCTTGATTGTTATTAAGTGAGGGAACTTGCTTGCCTGTCAGAACAGGCTATCTAGCACGCAGGCTTACTCTAAGTCAGCCCCGATGCGGGTCAAGCAAATGATAAGGGAAAAACGTTTGCGTTAACGGTTTGAATTATAAGCAAATAACCTTATAAGCAGTTGTTTTTTAGCTGCTTTTTAGTTTTTTATGCTGCCAACAAAAAGACCCAAACGACATTTCACTTATTGTTCAGCAACTTACTGTAAACCGTTTTCCCCTTTTATTCATCCGCCCCCCCTGCCAGCCCGTGATCCGGCTCGCAAAATCCCTACAAACCGCGCGAGCAAGGGTTGGCTACAGCTGGAAACCTCGGAGCCTCCTCTTTCTGCGCCAGCCAAAAATGGCCGTACCGGCGCCCCCGCAAGCACCCATCTCGCCCCTCCCCCCGAGTTTGGATTTGGTCTGGCAGGGGGATGGCCGTATAATCCCCGCCTGTATAAATAAACAGGAGTGGTGATGGACGTTTCAACCCTGCTCGACGGGCTCAACGACAAGCAAAGAGATGCCGTTGCGGCGCCCCGCAGCAATCTGCTGGTGCTGGCCGGTGCCGGTTCGGGCAAGACCCGGGTGCTGGTGCACCGTATCGCCTGGCTGATGCAGGTGGAACGCTGTTCACCCTTCTCCATCATCGCGGTCACCTTTACCAACAAGGCGGCGGCCGAGATGCGCGGCCGGGTCGAGAAAGTGATCGGCGACGGCGTGCGCGGCATGTGGATCGGCACCTTCCACGGTATCGCCCACCGTTTGCTGCGGGCCCACCATCTGGATGCGGGCTTGCCGCAGGATTTCCAGATCCTCGACTCCGACGACCAGTACCGCCTCATTCGCCGCGTCATCAAGGCGCTCAACCTCGACGAGAAGCACTGGGCCCCGCGCGCCGTGATGGGCTACATCAACGGCAAGAAAGATGAAGGGCTGCGCCCCGGCGACATCGATCTCTACGGCGATCCCGTCACCCGCACCTATCAGCAGATCTACAAGACCTATCAGGAGACCTGCGATCGCTCCGGTCTGGTGGACTTTGCTGAACTGCTGCTGCGTGCCCACGAACTGTGGCTGAACAAGCCGCACATCCTCGAGCACTACCGCGACCGCTTCCAGAACATCCTGGTGGACGAGTTTCAGGATACCAATGGCATCCAGTACGCCTGGCTGCGGATGCTGGCGGGCAACAGCGGCAAGGTGATGATCGTCGGCGACGATGACCAGTCCATCTACGGCTGGCGCGGCGCCAAGATCGAGAACATCCAGCGCTTCCTGACCGACTATCAGGGCGCCGAGACCATCCGCCTCGAGCAGAACTACCGCTCCACCGCCAATATCCTCAAGGCCGCCAACAGCGTTATCGCCAACAACGCCGAGCGCCTTGGCAAGGAGCTGTGGACCGAAGGGGCCGAGGGCGAGCCGATCTCCCTCTACGCCGCCTTCAACGAGGTGGACGAAGCGCGCTTCGTGGTCGGCCGCCTCAAGGATTGGAAGGAAAAGGGCGGCCTGTTGGCCGACTGCGCCATCCTCTATCGCTCCAACGCCCAGTCACGGGTGCTTGAAGAGGCGCTGATGCAGGACGCCATGCCCTACCGCATCTACGGCGGCCTGCGCTTCTTCGAGCGGCAAGAGATCAAGGACGCCATGGCCTACCTGCGTCTTATCAACAACCGTGGCGACGACGCCAGCTTCGAGCGAGTGGTCAACACCCCGACCCGCGGCATCGGCGATCGCACCCTCGAGATCCTGCGCGGCAACGCCCGCGATCAGGGGCTCAACCTGTGGCAATCGGCCAAGGCGCTGCTCAATGACAAGGTGCTGACCGGTCGCGCCGGTAACGCGGTGCGCGGCTTTGTGGATCTGATCGACGCGCTGGAGGAGCAGGTCTCCCTGCTGCCGCTGCACCAGCAGGCGGATATCGCCATCCAGAACTCCGGCCTCAAGGCGATGTATCTGGCGGAAAAGGGCGAGAAATCCCAGGCGCGGGTAGAGAACCTGGACGAACTGGTCACCGCCTGCCGCCAGTACCAGCGCCCGGACGAGCTGGAGGATATGAGCGATCTCTCCGCCTTCCTCGCCCATGCGGCGCTGGAGTCCGGCGAGAATCAGGCGGACGAATATGCCGATGCGGTGCAGCTGATGACATTGCACAGCGCCAAGGGGCTGGAGTTCCCGCTGGTGCTGCTGGTCGGCGTCGAAGAAGGGATGTTCCCCAGCCAGCAATCGACCGAGGAGTCGGGCCGGCTGGAAGAGGAGCGCCGCCTCTGTTACGTCGGCATGACCCGCGCCATGGAGAAGCTCTACATCTGTTATGCCGAGAGCCGCCGCATCTACGGCCGCGAGATGTTCCACAAGCCGAGCCGCTTTATCCGCGAAATGCCCGCCGAATGTCTGGAAGAGATCCGACTGCGCACTCAGGTCAGCCGCCCCACCCAGTACGGCCGCTTTAGCCAGAACGAGGTGCAGCAGAGCTTCGACGCCAGCGGCATCAAGCTCGGCCAGCGGGTGCTCCATCCGAAATTCGGCGAAGGGGTGGTACTCAACTTCGAAGGGGTCGGCCAGCAGAGCCGGGTGCAGATCCAGTTCGACGACGTCGGCGCCAAGTGGCTGGTGACGGCGTATGCCAGATTGGAAGCGCTCTGATTTTTCCCGTTCTTGATGCAATCAACCCGGCCTAAGCCGGGTTGATTTTTATATTCGTTATCGCGACAACGTTAAATACGCGATCGTCCGAATACGCTTCGCTATTCGAACCTACGGGCTGGGATAATCTCAATTACACTCATGCCGAATACACTACACTATGCGAACCTATGGTCTTAGGCTTCAGTACGCCATTAACCAAACATTGAGATTGTCATGAGCCACTATTGGAAATCATTAATAGTTGTTTTTTTAGCTGTCATAGCTTGGGCAATCGTACCGCTTGGTATGCTTTTCCATGAAGATAAAGATAGTAGTAGTTATTTTCCTCTTCATTTATTAACGGGTAGTGCTCTTCTGGCAGTTATTGCCATGTGTCTCGGTCACATTATTAATTCCAATTCTATTCGTTTGGTTAAGATCGCTTATGACTTTGCCAAAGCGTATTTATTTTTTACTGGACTATTACTGATGATTTCAATTGTATTAAGTTATACAGGCAAGTAATCTAGGTTTTAGATATAAAAATATTTTCGACACTATATGGCCGCTTTACTAGAGAAAAGGGCCGTAGGTTCGATTCATATACAGGACCTTAAGCATTGAGCTCCTTTAAAACTCCCTCCAAGGTCCTGTTCTATATCGATTTTCTCTGCTTGGTTCGGCAAGCGTTCTTGGCCAAATAATCAGCTGCCCATTCCAGTCTTTCCCTTATTTCTGTCAGTGCCCTATGGGCCACTGCTTCCAATAGCGGCAACCACCATGTCGTACTGTTCTTTGACGCTTTCAACATCGATAGCTTCCCTGTCATCACACTTTGCGCGACCCGTCTTTTCATCACCAGCGACAGCAGGCTCGCCCACACCAATCCCTCGGCGATGGCTTTCTCCCCCGTCACAAACCCCTTGAGCCGGTTGTGCGATTTCCACTCTTTAAATAACAACTCCACCTGCCAACGGCAGGGCCGTAGGTTCGATTAGCGAAGCGTAATCGGACGATCGAGTAATCGGACGATCGCGTAAGACGTTCGCGTAATCGAACGCTTACAACGGAACAACCCTTTAGGGGTTTACTCCAATCCCCCCACCCCATCCACCGACCCACACCAATCCGGCGGATAGACGCCGCTCGCTACATAACGATGGAAGGTGGAATACGGCCAATCGGCCACCCGGGTGACATGACCATGTTTGAGCGGGTTTATATGGACGTAATCCATATGGCGGCGGTAATCCTGCTCATCCCGGATCAGGTGTTCCCAATAATGGCGCTGCCAGATGCCCCGCTCCCCGTGGCGTAACCGGGTCTGGCTGCGCCGCTCATTGACCGGCAGGGCGCGGGAAAAGTGGCTTTTGATCAGCCGCCAACGCAGGGGGAAATCGGTGTCCCCCTCCGGTAAAGAGAGAATGCAGTGGAGATGGTCGGGCAACACCACCCATGCGTGAATGGCGAAGGGGTGAGCCTGCTGCACCTTGGCAACGCTTTGACGCAGCAGATCGATCTGCTCCACCAGCAACCGGTTGTTGCGTCGCTCCAGCAGGTTGACGGTAAAGAACCAGGTTCCTCCGGGCCACCATGCCCGCCGCCAATTGGCCATCCTTTTCCCCTCGTTGAGACCGAAAAGCCAAGCATAGTCTTGCCTCACGTCGATCTGCTTGCGGGTTGTGATGGTGCGGATGTTCGATTACGCGATCGTCCGATTACGCTTCGCTAATCGAACCTACATGGACAGGAAATCTGGAACACCCACTTTCGGGCAAAGGCGTAGCTGGTAAGGCTACGCCGTATTTGTTAGGTGAGGATTTCTGATCACTTGACCAACTTGCTCTCCATCACCCCTTGCTTGCCCTCCTCCTCACTAACCTGACTCAGCTTGGAGCGGGCCATCAACAGGCCCATCTTGACCTCCTGCCAGACGTAGTAGTTTTTACCCGCCTCGGTGCTGAGGGTCAGGGTGGCATCGTTCTCCGACTTGGAGGTGATGGTGTGGCTGCCCGGTGTCACCTGCTTGAGGATATAGCTGTGGGCCACGGTGTCGCCGACCGCCATACCATCCACCAGCAACGGCATTTTGATCGCCGCACCGAAGGTCTCGTTGCGATAGATATAGAGGTTGGCCGCATCCTTGGGCGCCACAAACTGCTTGGCCTGAGTGTCTGCGGTGGCATCGGCCATAGGTACGGAAGCACAACCGGAAAGCAGCGCCGCCGACAGCAGGGCGGCACTCATCATTATTTGCCTGAACATAGTCGTTATTGTTTAGTGAGTTAACGGGATTTAAAGGTTCGCATGGGCCTGCTCTGGCTGACAATCGCTCAAATCGGTCGGGGTGTGACCCGGTTCAATTTTCCAGCATTTTACTGCCTCCTCCTGCCACTGCCATCCCTCTCGCCAAGTCGGCTACTGCCCTCAAACCTGACAGGCAGCAAAAGCAGAACACATTGATTTATCTTGTCTTTCAACCGTATCCATCCGGCGGGTTGGACTGGTTTTTAATGACGCGCTCATCCGAATATGTTTCGATATTCACCCCAGCACCTCTCTGTAAGCAGAGCAATATCTGCACATCGACGACATCGCCAAGGATTATCAGTGCCTACTGGATTTATGAATCACACCCAAGCCAGCCGACTGGCGATAAGAACCCGTGCATCTCTAAGCAGGATCAATTGGCCGCTCTACTTGGCGCTTTTGATCACAGCCGCTTTGCCGACCATCTATAACACCACGCGGATCTACTACCTTGGCGATCTCCCGACAGAGTGGGGAGTCAACATTGCAAGCCAGCTGGCCTGGGTCAATCTGGGGCTGGAGGTTGTGCAGGAAGCGCTGATTCTGCCGTTGTTCTATCTCTTGGGAAAAACACTCCATGAGCGTGACGCCACACTGAACAAGCTCAAAACAGGCCTCATTGTCACCGTCGGGATCTATTCCCTCTTTACGGGTCTCATTGCTCTCTTCGCTATGCCACTGGTGCAGGCTATGGCTCAAAGCCCGGAGCAAGTTGCGGCCACCGTGGACTATATACGTCTCGAAATGATTGGCACGACTCTCTTCAATGCGGTTCGCTTCCTGACCATATTCTTCGTCCTGCAAGACTGGCGCCGCGCCATGTATACCGTTCTTGCCATCCAGCTTCTGGTCAGTGTCACCCTTGATACACTCCTGCTCAGCCAGCTGGAATTTAGCTTCCGGCTAGGGGTCAACGGCATCGCGTACAGCAACATAGTGGCAAGCATCTGCACCCTCGTTTATGCACTCGGGGTTGTCAGGCAGAAATACCGACTCACCTCTGCTGACTTGCATGTGCAAGCCGACTTCGGATGGATGCGGGAGTGGTTCCGGGTTGGCAAATGGAGCGGTGTGGATTCATTGATACGGAATGCTTTCTTCCTCATTTTCATCATCAGAATGGTCAATGTTGTCGAAGAACAAGGGACATTCTGGGTTGCCAACAGCTTTATATGGGGATGGTTGCTGCTTCCGTTTTTACCGATGGCAGATCTCATCAAGCAAGATGTGTCACAAGGAAACAAGCTACCGCATTGGGACAAAATGCTTGGCTACTTCACCACCTGCGTCCTGATTGCAATTGCATGGATTCTCCTCTCACCGTGTTATGAATGGTTCATCAGAAACATCCTCAACACAGCGCTCACCCAGCACCTTCACCTGATCCTGCTTTCGCTGCCGTTTTACATGCTGTTCATGTTCAACACCTGCATGGATAGCGTTTTGTATGGCCAGGGACAAACCCGTTATTTGGCCATTCAATCGGTGATCACCAACGTCATCGTCTATGGCACCGCCTATGTGTGCTACCTACAAGGCTGGTTGACGCCATCACTCGATGGCAT
Source organism: Aeromonas sp. YN13HZO-058 (assembly GCF_001921245.1). Classification (NCBI taxonomy): domain Bacteria; kingdom Pseudomonadati; phylum Pseudomonadota; class Gammaproteobacteria; order Aeromonadales; family Aeromonadaceae; genus Aeromonas; species Aeromonas sp. YN13HZO-058. The sequence continues at coordinate 135,525 of NZ_MQSY01000060.1, forward strand.
AGCGATTCTCTTTGGGTGTGGCATTGCCGTGGACACGCTGGTGACCGGATGGCTCTACAACCGGCACATCCGGCAAGAAAATTACGCAGTCTAGGCCATGTATGTTGCTAAAGCAGATCGGCTCAAACCGGCTTGAGGCGATGCAATATCAGAGTGGGCAATAGAGGAAGGGAACTCAGAAACCCGGCCGCCAGATGGGGCGCGGTGGCCGGGTGAATTGTAAAGAGTAGGGTGACAGGGAAAGGGATCAGCCTAGTCTAATCAACTCGATGGGGGCGTAGCGCTCACCGGAGTTTGCCAGCAGCACGCACTTCTCATGCTCCGCCTGATAGGGGGTCATGTGGTCGGTGTGGGCCTCTTTCAGAAAGTCGACTGCGCCAGTGGCGGCAATCATCACGCGCTGACCCAGGTTCAGCACATTGCGGTTACGGTCATAGATCTTCATGTCATTCTCCTTTTCTTGTGTCCTGGCGGATGCGCAGGCGTGTGTCCAGGACAACGGCATTCAGCCTACGCCCCTGAAAAAAGGTGATTTATGTCACAGATCAAAAAAGGGGCGATAAGGGACTCACAGGTTCAAAAAGCGAGCATGGCCGCTTGGCCAGCGGTTGTCGCGCGAAGTAGCGCCCCCCTGCCCTTTTCGTCGTGGCGGGCTCGAACCCGGCAGTGGTTGGAGTATATTGGTGGCCGATTAGCCAATCTCATTCACCGTGGCCGCGCAAGCGGGCCGCTGTTTCAACAAGATGGAGAGTGTTCATGAATCGCGACATTACCGCCCAGTTTATCAAGATGCTGACCAACCTCGACCACTGTCTGGCCAAGGCCGAGGCCCATGCCGCGGCGAAGCAGTTCAACGTGGAGAACTTCTTCGGCGAACGGCTGATCGTCGATATGTTACCGCTCAGCAAGCAGGTGTTGATTTGCTGCGATTCGGCCCGCGCCGTGGTGGCCACCGCCAGCCACAGCGAGCTGCCGGTGCTGGGGGATGACCCCAAGACCATGGCGGATCTGCGCGCCCATATCGGCAAGACCATCAGCTATCTGCAGGGCAAGCTGGAGGCGGACTACAGCCAGTATGCCAGCGGTCGTTACGTGCCCCACTGGGCGGGCGGCAAGGGGATGGATGGCCATACCTGCGTCCATGAGTACGGCATTCCCAACTTCTACTTCCACCTCACCATGGCCTACGCCCTGCTGCGCCAAGCCGGGGTCGATCTCGGCAAGCGCGACTATCTGGGCGGGCTCAACCTGCAATAAGCGCCGCTCGCCACAGGCGGCAAACAGATAGCAAAAGCCTGCCACGCGGCAGGCTTTTTTATATCGGGTGGTGCAGGGCTGGAGCGCAGAATGGCTACGCCCTAGAAGGGGCCGTTGCACTCGCGCAGTTTGTCGGGCAGGCCATCGTGATCCCCCAGCTCGCGCGCGGGCACATCGTCCCAGTGGCGCTTGCCGATCTGGCGGTTGTACTCGGGGTGCTGGGGGTAGTGAATGCGGTTGTCGGCGCGATCCCTATCACCGACGCAGAGCAGCCGCACCGGCTCATCCGTGTTGTTGATAAAGGCGTGGGCCAGCCCGTCACCAGCCTTGAAACCCACCGAATCCCCCGGTTGCAGCCGATAGAGCACGCCATCGAGCCAGACATCCGGCGTCCCTTCCAGCACGTGGACAAACTCGTCCTCGGTCTTTTCGGCGTGGGGCCAGCTGGTGCGATGGCCGGGTTCGACGATCTCGTGGTGAATGCCGATGCGGCCAAAGCCGAAGTGCCTGCCCAGCGCGCTGCCGAGGGACATCCGCTCCTCGCTGCCGGGGTATGATCCCGGCTCCGCGTCTTGCAGCTCGCGCCAATGTTTGATGTTGGGGTGACGGGTCATAGTGGTTCCTTATGCTATGAGGATGCGGTCACGGAAGGGTCATCCTAACTGCCAAAATGCGGGGGAGAAAAGCAGAAATCGGCGGGCGCAGCATTCCTCAGCTGACGGCAAAAAGGCGGACTCGGCTGCGGGCCGATTCCCATCCTGCAAGGGCTGTGCGGCCATGCCAGCGACAGCGGGGCGGACAAAAATGCAGACAACAAAGAGGGAGCCGCTGGCTCCCTCTCTCGATCTGTCTGCACCCGTTTACCGATGCTTACTTTCCACTCTTATTTGCCGCTCTTATTTCCCAAGATTGTCCGCCAGCTGTTTGGCACGATTGGCCGCCCACTGATCGATCATTTTCTCCATCTCCTCAGCGGTGATGGGCGAATCCTTGTGGGTGGTGTCCGGGCTTTCGCGGGCATCCATCACCCGCACCAGCAGCTTGCCGCTTTGGGAGTCGAGCAGTTGCGCCATGCTGCCCACCTTGAGCAGGTAGGGCTCCTTGCCAATCACTTCACGAGTGACGTTGATGGCGATCTTGGCGGGCAGCAGGTCACGCAGCTTGGGATCGGGGCGGGTCAGGTCGAAGTTGGTGACGGCAGCCTGGATCCGCATGACCTTAGGGCCGGGGGCGGTGGCGATCTTGACACCGTGCTTGAGCAGCTCGCGCTGGAAGGTGTCGTGGTAGTAGCGGCCAATCTGGTTCTGGTCGTTGGCGGTCAGCAGATACCACTGGCCATTCTCCTGACGGATAAACTGCAGCGGATCGAGCAGCACCTCATTGTATTGGCGCAGGTCAGTACCGGGCTCCTTGTAGACGCGCTGGTTGGGGTTGCTCTCGCTCGGCTGGAAGGCGCTGAAGGGAACAGTTTGCAGTGACTGCAAGCTGTAGGAGACCTGATTTTTGACGGCGCAGCCACCCAGAAGGACCGCAGCCACGGCAACCATCACGACCTTTTTCATATTTGCTCCTGCATTTTACTGTTTGTTTTTGCTGTGGATTTCGCACCACATGGCTGGAGATCCCGTACTGGAAGCCGCCAATGTCACAGAGAAATAACCTATTCGCCACCTTCTCACAAGCGACAGATCAAGATTGTTCAGCTCACATCCAAGTTGTCACAATTGCGGCACTTTTGTACAGGGTCGGGCAGGGTATGGGCGGCGATCCGGCGAGGGTTCGGTTGTTTAATCCAGCTAAATGAAGCTGTGGCAGGCGTTCTGTTTTGTCAAACGATGCAGGTCAGCAAGCGGCGGGATTGAACGGGGAATGCCTCGGAACGCACGATGACCGATCACCAGCCATCCTGCGCAAACAGGCCTGCCGCCGGACACGCGGCAGACCCACGGATCAGTTATCGAGATCCCAGGGGCACTGCTTGACCAGCCCCTCTTTGCCGCTGGCGACGATCGCCTGCTGCACCATCCGTTTGTAGCGATTCTTGATATGGGCAGGCAGCGCGGGCACCAGCAGCCGCTCATCAAACTCCGGCAGCGGGCGATCCGGCAGCACCGCCTGCTCCTGCGGGCTGAGGGGCGGACGGGAGCCGACATTGCTGGCCGAGATGGTGGGCGTGCCCACCAGCATCTGGCGTTGCAGCGGGGCGCTCAGCAGAAAATCCACCAGCAGGTAGGCGGCCTTGAGCCGTGCGGGATCATCGCCAGCATGGCGGGCGATGGAGAGCGCATCGAGGGCATAGATGGCTCCCTCCTGCACCATGGCGATCCGCCACTGCTGGTCGTTCTGCTTGTTGCACTCCACCAGCTCCAACCCCCAGGTGGTGGCAAAGGTCTGCTGGCGCAGATCCTCACAGCGGTTGGCCTGATTGAACCAGAAGCCGCGGCTGGCTTGTAGCCGCTGCGAGAGCTGCTGCTCCACCTCTTGCTGCAGCGTCTTGTCGGCCAGCATCTCGCCGCTGGCAAACAGGGCGGGCGACTTGCCAAGGGAGAGCAGCACCGAAAACAGCAGCGGTTCGAACTGGTCGCAGAACTCGGCAAACTGGCCCGACGGCGGGCTGCTGGCGAGCACCTGCCAACTGGTGGGCGCTTGCGGCACCTGTTTGCTGTCGTAGGCGAGGCTGAACATGGCGTAGGAGAAGGGCACCGAGTAGTTGCGCTCCCCCTGCTTGTCATACTCGGTGTTCTTGAGGGCGGGCTTCACCTCGGCGTAGTGCGGCAGGCGGCTGAAATCGATGGGGAGCAGCAGCTTGAACAGCGGTTGGTGATGGGCCTTGTAGAAGTAGCTGGTCGGCAGCACCACATCGGCGCTGCGGGTGCGCAGGGCGCGGTAGACGCTGTCAAAATCGGTCAGCAGCGGCTCGATCCGGCTGACCGTCGCTTCCACCCCATGGGCTTTGGCGTAGTCGGCAAACTGTTGTTCATAACCCGCTGGCAGATAGCCCCACTCCAGCAATCTGAGCTGAACCGGGGCCGCCAGCGCCGGGGCAATCCCCAACAACCAGCAAAGAGGCAGTAAACGCATGGCCGGACACTCCTGACAGGTAAACCTTGATGGAGTATAGGCCCATGCGCCGACTCGTCAGGCCACCAGCTCGGCCCCCATGCTCGCCAGAATGGAGAGGCTGACCACCGCAAACAACACGCCGGTCACCAGATTGAGCGGCCGCTGCACCCGCAGCAGCAGGCGCTGGGCGCGATCGGTGGAGAGGCTCCACGCCAGCAGCCCGAACCAGCAGAGGGAGATGATAAAGAGCTCGCCCACCAGCAGGCCGCGGGTCACCCCGTCCACCTGCGGCGTCACCATGGCGGCCAGCAGACCGATAAAGAACACCAGCGCCTTGGGGTTGAGCAGATTAGTGGCGATACCGGCACGCACGCCCCTGCCCCAACCGCGTAGCTCGTTGGCGGCGCTGGCCATCACGGTGCCGCTCTGCTGGCGAGCCGCCATCAGGGCGCCCCACCCCAACCAGCCCAGATAGAGGGCGCCACAGCACTTGATCACCATAAACAGCAGCGGGTGGCTGGCGATCAGCATGCTGATCCCGGTCAGGCTGAAGGTGGCGTGTACCATGATCGCCAGCGAGATGCCCAGCGCCGCGCCAAGGGCGGTCGGCCGGTGCAGGCTGGTGCGCAGGATCAGGGCAAAATCGGGGCCGGGGCTGGCCAGTGCAATTAGGTGCATCAGGCCAAGGGTAACGAACAGACTGGTCAGCATAACAACTCTCGCGTTAACGACGGAGAGCCAGCATGGCGGATCAGCGGGGGGCGCGGCTTGTAAAAGATTGCATCTGGGCACGAAATTCGGCGGGCGTCAGACCGAATGCCTGGCGAAAGCCGTGGTGGAAGTGACTCTGATCGAAGAAGCCGACCGTCAGCGCCACCTCGCTCACCGCCATGCCGCTCGCCAGCAGCCGCTTGCCTTGCTCCAGCCGCAGCCGTTTCAGCCAGGCGTAAGGGGTCATGCCGCTGCGTTTCTTGAACTGGCGCAGGAAGGCGAAGCGATCGAGCCCGAGCAGCCCCGCCAGCTCTTCCAGCGAGTGGGGCTCATCGAGGGCGGCCATCAGGTAGTCGCGCAGGAATCTCAGTTGGGGATCCGCCAGCGGGTGTACCTCGGGGGCCAGATGCAGCAGCTCCCCCAGCAGGGCGAGCAGCTGGCTCTCGATCAGCAAGCCATCGGCCTTGGGGTTGTCGAGATAGCCGTGCAGCTGGGCAAAGCCTTGATAAAGGTCGGGTCGGCTCTGCAATCCTTTGTCGAAGAAGGGTTCCGCCTGCTCCGGCAGCCAGAGCGCCAGCTGCTGCGGATCGATGGCGAAGACTCGCACCTCGTACCCTTCCGGCAGCAGGCTGAGGCCGTCGTGCACCTCATCCGGGTTGACGGTAGAGAGCACCCCGCGCACCAGATGGTGACTGTTTCCCTTGTGGATAAACTTCTGGCCACCCCGCTGCACCAGCCCGATATGGTAGTCGAGATGGACATGGCGGCCGTAGCTGAACGCCCTGTGGTGGGAGTGCGACAGCTCGACCCCCGGCAGGTGCGGGGATTGCCAGTAGCGGATGAGGGAATCGGTGGTATTCATGGGTTATAGATACACCAGAAGCGGGCGTTGGACTTGTAGATTATTGCACGCAACCCCCTCTCAACGCCCCCACAGCCGCGGGGTCGACTCCACCAGCGAGGCAAGCGGCACCCGCTCCACCACCTGACGCATGTGCTGCACCAGCTCGGGATTGGCATCCCCCAGCGACTTGGTCAGCACGATATGCACCTCCAGCGGAGTGACTGGAAGGTAGATGAGGCGGGTCACCGCAGAGAGCCGGGCGCGAAAATGGTTGGCGGAGATATCGTTGGAGAAGAGCGCGGCATCGATGCGCCCGCGCAGCAACTTCTGCATGTTGCCATGCTCCCAGCTGAGCTGGGAGAGGGTGTCGATATGGATCTGTGGATGCTGCAACAGCGGCGGCACGATCGCCTGACTCGACCAGCCGATGGTGGTGCCGAAGAGATCTTCCTGCCGCTCGACCGAATGAAGTCGCGATGGCACCAGTACCACCAGCACCGGCCGCAGCAGCAACAGGTGGGGGTCGATATAGCGAAAGTGACGAGCTCGCTCGGGACTGTAACTCAGCAGCGGGGTCAGCTCGCACTCGCCGCTCTCGAGGTTGCTGAGCAGCCGCGCCACATTGAGCCCCTGCCATTCGATAGTGCACCCGATCGCGGGTTCGATATGGCGACGAAAGTAGTCGATCACCGGCCCGGAGACCTTGCCCTGCTGATCGATGGTGACCAGTGGCGCCAGCTGGAAGACACATCCCCGCAGTGGTGCGTTAACCGCCACGGCTTGGCTGATGGTCATAAAAGGGAGAAAAAATGCCGATAGCAGTAATACCAAACGCATACCCGAACGAGAGATGCCCATAAGTGCCGACCCGATGCCCTGATAGCCATCAGCATGGCACATGGCAAAGGGGCGGGCTATCTGCTCCCGCCGTTCTGTAGCCACAGTTTCCCCCAATTTCCACCGACATCAACCACACTCACTATTGTTAGTGAAATCAACAAAATCATTGTTTTGCTTGGCTTTTTCTCATTGGATATATTGCCACCTCAATTCATCCATTCCGCTTGGCCGGTATCTTTATGAGACTGTTACTGATTGCTTTGTCCTTTTTTGCTGCAACTGCCAGCGCCAATGAAAAACCCCCCGTGCCTTACTATGACTGGGGCGGTTGTCCGTTTGAAGGGTGCACCTATCAGCAATGGACCACCAAACAGGAGGTGGTCGCCAGAGCCGAGCCTTCGCTGACCGCCAAAACCCTGTTCAAGGTGCCGCGCGGCCAGAATGTAGAGGGGCTTACCGGTGTGGTCATCGTCGAGAGGCCGGGGATAGTCAAAGTTCTGAAACCGGTCACGCTCGGTTATAACGACAAGGGTGAAGGCCCGCTGCTCAAGCTGAACGCGGGCGAACAGCTGTATACGCTGGCCAGCCTCGGGGAAGGGGCGATGCAGTTCTGGTACAAGGGAAAGACCTACACCCTGGACTATGACTACGCGCGCAACCAGATCAAATATGGTGCCACGCCGAAGAGCCAGTGGTGGGTGAAGATAAGGGACAGGCAGGGACGTGAAGGCTGGGTTGCCGAAGCCAAAAACTTCGCCCATATGGATCGTTTCGAATAAGTGAACCATTGCCAGCGCCCTCAAAGCGAGGGCGCTGGCAGGCCAGGGGTTACAGCTTGGGTTGCAGCTTCATCTCGTGCAGATACTCCAGCACCTGGGTTTTGTAGTCCGCCTGATAGGAGAACTTGGTGCTGTCGCACGCCGCAATCAGGTTCACCGCGGTGCAGAACAGGGTCGCAGCCAGCAGCCCTTTGCCAACCCACTGCGGATAGCGACGGCTCCAGCGCACCAACAACAGCAGCATCGGGAACAGGGCATAGGGGAAGATCAGCATCAGGTGCCAGTAGTTGAAGATGATGGGCGACAGCGCCGCACTCACCAGCACCGCCAACACAGCCGCCAGCGCATAGAGACCGAGCCAGCTCTCGCCATTCACCTCGGCCCGCTCACTGCGCAGCAGGCGCGGCTTGAGTTCACGCCACAGTTGCCAGTTAGCCTTGGCCGCCAGCAACACGGTCGCCGCGCCCACCCCGTAGATAACCACCCGCCACAGCCAGACTGCCGCAAGTTGCAGATATTCGTGCCCCGCCAGCCAGATGAACTGGGTGTCGTTGACCAGCTTGCTGGCAAACAGCCAGGAGCCGTAGCGCAGCCAGTAGATCACCGATTTCAGCACCGGATAGACGTGTACCAGCCCCCAGCCGATATAGCGCTGCCGCGCCTCGGGATCCACGTTCTGGGTGATGTGGCTATTGCTCATCACTTCCATGGCATAGGGGATCAGCGATGCACCGATCAACAGCGCCGCCACCACCACCCCGCTCCAGCTCACCTTGAGAATGCGGCGCCAGAAGAGGTAAGTGGACATCACCGCCAGTAGCGGCCAGGAGTAGTGCAACTGCATCGCCATGCCGATAGCCAGCAGGTGAACGATCATGTGCCAGAAGGAGGCCCGCTCGCGCATATGCCAGGCCGACCAGCAGTGCATGGCGGAGAAGAGGAACAGATAGGAGGGGTTGTAGAGCAGACTCTCGTACTGGAACCAGGGGTTGAGCCAACAGAGCACCAGAAACAGCAGCCGCACCACATTGCTATTCAATACATTGCCATTCAATACAGGGTCATCAAACACCTGGCGGATCACCGCATCAAACAGCAGGAAACCGACCAACCGCATAGCCAGCAGCAGCAACATGGGCGCGTAAGGTGAATCCCACAGCAGCAATGGCCCGCCAATCAGCCAGGCCGACAGACTCCCCGGCACATTGCCCACCGCGCTCGCCGCATTGCCATAGCTGAGCCAGACCCCCTCATAAGCCCCCAGGTAACCCTTGTAGAGCATCTGGGTCTGGTCGCCGGTGAGGAGTTGATTAACAGAAAACAACCAGGATAGCAGCAGCCCGGCAAATATACAGGCCGCGAATAATGCGTTATGGTAGCGCCCACTAAGACCAATCATTAATCCACACCTATTGAAAAAATTGCTAACGACTTTAACAGTTGCCACCTGATTTTGCTCGTTTACGATTCACATTTTTAGTAGATTTACCAGTCAGTTATGAGACCTGCGGAGCAGTTATGACCCCACCTGTTAAAAAGTTTTTATTCATTGTTGAAGACTTGTATGGTGGTGGTGCAGAAAAGGTTCTGCTCAATACCGCATCATTGCTAAAAGATGCCGGTGCCGATGTAACCTTGTTTACCTTGCGGAAAAAAATAGATCATACGTTGCCCGACAATATTCATCCGATTGATCTTGGCATTGTCACAAAACTGACCAAAGCCATATCCAATATTGCGATTGAAAAAATACAAGCGTCGCTGATCCTCAAAAAAATCAAAGAGATCTCGCCTGACGTAATTATCTCATGCTCATGTGACAAAATTACCAGACACCTGCCAGAAACACTCAATATTTATTACTGGATCCACGGCAATGTCACCGGTTTTGCTAAAGACAACACCAAAGGATATGAAAAATTCAAATGCTTCTATAATGGCAAGAAACTGATCTGCGTTTCTCGTGGCATCGCGGACGACATTTTGCACAATGTAAAAGCCACCCCCAAATCGTGTCAGGTTATCTACAATCCGTTTGATATCCAGAAAATTCAGGCGTTGGCTGATGAGCCTTTCAGCAAGCCATTCGACAAGTATTTTATCCATGTCGGCACCTTTGAAGAGCGAAAACGCCACGATCGTCTCTTGCAGGCATATCAGCTAAGCGGCGTTGCTACGCCACTCGTTCTGATGGGCAAAGGGGAGCGACGCCCTCACATTGAAGCCATGATCGAGGAGATGAAGCTTGCCAGCCAGGTGAAGATTATCGACTTTCAGAAGAACCCCTACCCCTATATCAAAGCAGCTCAGGCGCTCATCCTGACATCCGATGCTGAAGGACTGCCAACAGTGCTTATTGAAGCACTTATCTGCCATACCCCGGTGATCAGCGTAGATTGCCCGTCTGGGCCGGCAGAGATATTGACGAAACTACTCGATAAATTTCTAATCCCGATAGAAGATATCAGTGGACTGGCCATGGCAATTACAAGTGTTGATCGAATAAGAATTTCCATTGATTCAAACTGTTATCAACCATTTTCTAGTGAAAGTGTGACCGAACAGTTTATATCTTTATGAGAGAGTGTTGGGGAAAACCCCAACTCTCTATAGATAATCAGCCACCCACTTATTAAATACTGTTTTAAACTCAGCAACGTTTATAAAGTTTACGTCTTGTTGTGCAGACCTGGTTTCTGCGTAGATAACACTTGAGTGAGGATTATTTGGATGCCACTCCACATTTTCTGGCATCCCGAAATTATCATTGTAAATACCAAGAACAGGTTTATTCAAACCTGTTGCAATATGCACTGTTGCAGTATCCACAGACACCATACCGGCACAATGCCTTGTCTGTGCAAAGAGCGCAGCCAGAGATGGTTTTTCATGATCACTAATAACCCTGGTTGGGTCACAAACATGAGATAAAACTCGTTCAATGTCCCTCTCACGCCCAGGTGGATACAAGAGACAAATGTTGTAATTTGATGAATCAAGCATCGTGTTAATTAACGCTATGGTTTTCTCAACACTGAAACAACGGGATGTCCCACTGCCATATGGATTGAAACACAACGTTTTATTACTTGGCCACCAAGAGCCAACCCTATCTTCAGCCCCCTGACATGAAGGCACTATATAACTGGTATCAGGGTTAGCAATCTCCATATACTCCAACAGCACTTTAAATTTCTTAGCGAAGTGCATCCCTGCTGTTTTTTGGCCCAACTTGATATTAATACAGTCAAGCTCATCATCGAGTCCTGCTACATTTTTGCTCCCAACTTTGGAGATGAAATAAAGGTCTTTCATCTTCATCTTTTGGCTAAAATGCACAAGATAATCTACATCCCCGATTTCATTGGCTAATTTTTTGAGCTCCATATAGCCAGCCCTCTTGGGTATTTCAAAGACGCAATCAAAGTTAAAAAAGTCTCTAAACAATGGCGCCATTTCAGAGCTGGTAATGACATAGACTTTCCGCTCAGGAAATTTATTTTTAATCTCCCTTGCTACCCAGGAAGAGACGATTGCATCACCAAGCTTAGCATCCCACCTAACAAAAACAGTGGCACCATGTGATGGCGATCTCACTGATGAATGACGATCAAAAAGTAAAATACCCAGCTTGCGGCGAAGGACGTCCCTCCAGAATTGAAAGGTTTTAATCACAGCAATCACCTCCATCTCACTCTATATGCTGACCATAATTTCTGTCATCAATCGTCGATTGGAATAGTCCAACATCCAGACAGCACGGCTCCACACCTGCGGCACTCAATTTATTCCACTGCAGCCGCCCAGTGAGGTAATCAGCTGGCATTCTGATTGGATAAGCTATTTTCAGCAGTTTGTGAGCGCCAGCCAATGTAAGAATATATCCACCTGTAGATATAATTCCTCTTTGTGAGTTTCTACTAGGTGTTAAATATTTTGCTAAACGATACCCCTCTGGCAAAGACGAGTATATTGGGAAGTGTTTCGCCTTGCCATGATGCAAGAATACAATGTCAGAGCTATTTTTATTAATGACCTCGTTGACGATAGCTTTGAAATGCATGTGAACGTATATATCATCTTCTAAAATTACACAGCGTGGGATATTTCTCTCCACCATCACTTCATATATATTGATATGACTCATGGCACAACCGACCTCACCCAAGCTAAGATCATGACCGCAAGTCTCTCTTGCCAAATTGAAATCCACTTTTGCCAAGCGATCTGATGGTAATGACTTACCATCTACAGCGTCGAAAAACTCAAAGCCAATCCCCAAATGAGACATCTGGCGCTCTACCATGGCCCGTCTGTCAGCACTACGTGTCAAACTTATAATAAATACGGGTATCATAGCTATAATAAATCCTGCTTGAGTTCATGACAAAATAAAATAAAAATCAGACTTAATGAGTATAAATACATCATGCTTTGGTGTTCAAAAGGCACATCAAAAATTGCTCCGACAGCGAATGATATAGGGATAAAGACGCCAGCAGATACAAACCCCATTTCTTTCGCAAAAAATATTGCCGGCAATATAAGTATACCCAGTAAGAAAATGAATCCTATACCACCCCGAATAACTAAAGTCTGTAAATACTGATTGTGTGCATGCGCAAGTTCGGGGTTTAGCAACGCTTGTGGCACAAGACCTTGCTTCACTTGCACTTGCTTTAACGCATCAAAACCATCGGTGCCCACGCCGATTAATGGTGACTCGATAAAGCCTAACCAAGCACTTTTCCATGCTACAGCCCTGAGCCCAAGAGATGTGCTGTAATTTCCATTCCCCATGTTTACAACATCAGAAAAACCAGCATCAATTCTATTTTTCACTATACTGCTGTTCAAACATAGCATTCCGAATGCCAACAACAACCCTAGCGTAATTGAAATGTATTTCAATGGTTTTTTTGTTATTTTAACAAGTAACAGCCAGGTAATCACAACTATGAATGCCAGCCAAACACCGCGACTTTGTGAAAGATATAGTGCACACAGCGAAAATAGTGCCGAAATGATATAAAGTCCTTTTTCAAGGCGATTTTCTGAGAAATAAGTTGAAAACCAAAAATTGAGAATTGCCAATGTCATAGCTGCTTGAGAAAAAATTATCGCGTTTGTGAAACCCTCTACTCTAGCTACTCCATGACTATACTGCCATATACTAATGGCCCCCAAGCCAAATCCACCAAGAATAACACCATAACAACCAGACTTTAATAAAAAGACATGTCGTGGCATCAAAAATGTGAAACATATGACATAAATTATGGCACGCATAATGCCATATTGGTCACCATGAACTTGTCTATTTATAAATAGATAAATGGCATAGGATAATAAAATCCATATTATATAACTATTTTTAAACCCCACCGGATAACGATGGATGTAAAAAGAAATCATGCCAATTATGGATGCCACGACAATGAGGTTAGATAGATATGTTTTTCCATCAGTAAAGAAAAACATTCCGCTGAATGCAAAAATCAGGGTGAATGAAAAGATCAGAAGAGCAAATCGCTCCATGCTTATGACACTTTTTGATATCAATTTGATTTCCTGAACACATAATTCCCGCGGATCTTGCGCCACAATCCAAACACATCTGTGCGGGGAAAAATGGCAATCCGGCGGATCTGGAAAGGGTCCTGGTGCATTGCTTTGGGGCCGCTGTTGGTCGCGACGGCAAAACGATACCCGGCGGCAATAGCCTGCTCCTTGGCACTGTCGTTCATATCTCCGTAAGGGTAGGCAAACGAGAGCAGCGGATGGCCAAGCAGGGCCTCCAGTTGGCGTTTATTCTCCTGAATTTCATGGGCTTGTTGCTCGGCAGTGAGCTGACTCAATCGGGGATGGGTCAGGGTATGACCACCAATTTCTACATGGCCGCTGGCGGCCAGCGCCTTGACCTGTTCACCACTCATTAGCGAAACCTTGGTATCCGGATTGGTCGGATGCTCCACATCCCAACGGTTATAGCCTTCACCGGTGACCACGTACACCACAGCTTTGTAACCATATTTTTCCAGCAGCGGCAGCATGCGGGTCAGGTTGTCCTGATAGCCGTCATCGGAGGTGATCATCAGGTACTTCTTGCCGTATTGCAGACGGTGGATAAAGCCTTTGTCCGCCAGATCACGGAACGTCAGGGTTTCATAGCCGAGCCACTTCATCAGACGCAGATGCTTCTCGAACATGGCGATCGGCATCCAGGTGCCGTGCACCCCTTTCTCGCTATCCTGCTCGATAAAGCGGTGGTACATGATGACCGGCATCTCGCGGCGCAGGGTTTCCACCACCGCATCCTGATAGATGGACTCCAGCCCGGAGACGACACCCTGCAAGCCATATTCATCCTGAATGCGTTGGCGAATGGCTTTCGGCACCGTCTTGCTGGCCAAGGCGGATTCGATCTCTCCCTTCAGAGCCACGAAATCGATAGCCAAATCTTTGGGACCGATATCACCAAAGTTGCTGGCCAGCGCCTCATCCAGATTCTGTTCGGTTACCAGCCCGATGGCCTTGGCCTCGCCGATGGCAAACGCCGGACGACCGCACAGCAGCGCTTCCATCGCCACCCGACCGGCGCCGATCACCAAATCGCTACCCGCCAGCAGAGCAGGCACATCATCGACATAGCCAACAAACTCGGCGCCCCCTTCGAAACGGGCAAAGCGCTCCGGCACCTTGGTACCGCTGACAATCCGCACCCGACAGGCATCTAGGTCGAGCACTTCATCGAGCAAACGGTAACAGAGCTCCCCTTTGGGGCCGCTCAGACGCCCGATAATGGCAATCACCGGTTTTGGGGTGTCCGGCGCAGGCACAGGCTGGAATTTGTCAGTTTCGATACCGTTGCGCAGCACCTGCACGATCGCCGGATCGACCCCCAGATTGTCGACAATCTGATGGGCAATATCCTCACAAACAGCAACCGCTCGATAGCCAAGGGCATGGAACGCTTTGCGAGAAGCATGCACCGGCTGGCGACCATGAACCGTGGTGATCATCGGGGTACCGGTCAGCTTGCAGGCGACATAGCTGCTCCAGCCGGAGGCGCGGGAGTGAGCATGCACCAACTGGATATGGTGCTTCTTGATGATATAGATGAGGTAAAAGACGTGCCAGAAGCGGCGCAGAATGCTGCGCTTGTTGAATCTCAGCGTGAAGACGGGGCCAAGGGTCGGTTTGGTCAGGGTGTCTGAAACGTAAAAAACGTTGTGACCACGCCGGGTCAGTTCGTTACCGACCGTGGTGGCATAGACCTCGGCGCCCGTGACTTCGAGCTGGGAGAGTGCCATCAATATATTCATCCTACACGCCCTCCATTGGCAAGACTCGAATAAATAATGCAGCTGGAAGGACGTTTGCTCTCCCCATCTAATAATTGTTCGATCTGCCTCATACTCTCCCGGAGATTGAAAATCTTGGCTCGGTCCTTCGATAAGGAACTATATTTTGATAGCATTTTTTTATTTTCAATCATTTGACGTATTGCAAGTGCAAGCGCATTTGCATCCCCGACAGGAACGAGAACACCATATTTTCCGCCATCGAGCGCTTCACTAGGTCCTGTACAATTTGTTGACACAATAGCCTTCCCCAACGCCATCGCCTCTACGAGTACAACCGGATAACCCTCATAGTGTGAGGACATAACGAATAGATCGCTATCCGCAAGATATGGATATGGATTTTCCTTGAATCCAAGTAGTCTCGTACTATCACCAATATTATTAATATTGACGAATGACTCTAGCCATGCTCTATCATCACCTTCCCCCAAAATAGTAAGGTGATATTTAACCCCTGCATCAATATTTATCTTATGAGCAGCAAGTAAAATATCGAATCCTTTTTGGGCATTGCACAGCCGTCCGATAGCAATAACTTTTATTTGCTCTTCACTCGTAATAGGCTCATGACTTTTCCGCATTATACCTTCGATATCTACGGGGTTATAAACCACTTGAGTATATGGTTTCACTTCAGGATACAATTTCAACAATGCATGCTGTGCACCTTTAGAGACACATACAATGTTGTCCATTTTTTTATAAACGGCGCGCTCAACTTTTCTGGGAAGAATCTGATGGCACAGAAGATCTATATGAATCCACGCAATCTTTCGAACAACAGAGTTCAGATGAGATAACAACAGCGAGCTATTCCCTTCCAAAAATGCGATACCAACATCATATTGTTCACTAAATACGACATTTGCCAACCATTTGGCATTTAGAACAAGATTCCACCAACGCTTCTTAATAGAGAATAAAATTCTGCGCTGAAACAATCCCGATGGTTCGGCCGGCAACAGAAATTTTACTGTTACATTTTTGGGAACTTGAGATAAATATACACCCTCACATCTCAACAACAGCAGAGTAACGGCGTATTTACCAAAATCCAAACGCTTAAGCGTTTCAATAAGGACCTTTTCGGCGCCTCCTCCGCCCAATGTTTCCATTATAAATAAAACTTTTTTCTTCATGCTAACCACATAGAAAATAACGAAAAAGCCGCCTGATTGGCGGCCATTCCGCAAAAGCGAATAATCAGGCCCGGTTGAGCCAGGCCATGTAATCCGCGACCCCTTCGGCAACGGTTTTGAACTCGGCGTCATAACCCACGCTGCGCAGCTTGGTCATGTCAGCCTGGGTGAAGCTCTGGTAGCGGCCCTTGAGATGATCCGGGAAGGGAATGTACTCGATGGCGCCCTTCTGATGATGCTTGATCACCGCTTCGGCCACGTTCTGGAACGGCTCGGCACGGCCGGTACCGCAGTTGAAGATGCCGGAGTGCTGCGGGTTCTGCCAGAACCAGAGGTTTACCTTGCAGACATCGTCGATATAGATGAAGTCACGCATCTGACCACCGTTCGGGAAGCCGTCGCAACCTTCGAACAGCTTGGGATTCTCGCCCTTCTTAACCTGAGTATTGAGGTGGAAGGCAACGGAAGCCATGGAGCCTTTGTGCTGCTCGCGCGGGCCGTAGACGTTGAAGTACTTCAGGCCGACAACCTGAGAGTTGATCTCGGGGATCCAGCGGCGCACGTACTGGTCAAACAGCTGCTTGGAGTAGCCGTAGACGTTGAGCGGCTGTTCAAACTTGGGATCTTCGATGAAGTTGTCGTTACGGCCACCGTAGGTCGCGGCAGAGGAGGCGTAAATAAACGGAATTTCACGCTCGATGCAGTAGTGGAACAGATCCTTGGAGTACTCGTAGTTGACCTCCATGATGAACTTGCCGTTCCACTCGGTGGTGGCAGAGCAGGCGCCTTCGTGGAAGATCACCTCGATGCCGTTGTCCCACTCTTCAAACTCGTCACCGGAGACGATCCGTGCCTGGAACTCGTCTTTGTCCATGTAGTCAGCAATGGTCAGATCGACCAGGTTGACGAACTTGGTGCCGTCGGTCAGGTCATCGATGACCACGATATCGGTCCGTCCTTGAGCGTTCAGCTGCTTGACCAGATTGCTGCCGATAAAGCCAGCACCGCCAGTTACTACGATCATGGAGTTTGCCTCTCGTACGTTGATGGCTACATGTGACTGCTTGTTAAAGCTGTGTATAGTGAGCCAATTTGAAATTGCCGAAAAGTTTATCACGGGCCGCCCGGGGATTCGACCTTGTTCAAAATGCCCCGAGCGGAACCTGTTGGAGGAATGAGTGATGAAAACCAGAGACAGGATCATTCACAGCGCGACCGAGCTGTTCAACGATCAGGGTGAACGCAACATCACCACCAACCATATTGCGGCGCATATGGGCATCAGCCCGGGCAACCTCTACTACCACTTCCGCAATAAAGAAGACATCATCCACTCCATCTTCGACCAGTATGCCCGCCACCTGAGCGAGAGCTTCGTCCCGACCCGCAACCGCGAAATCACCCTGCAAGATCTGATGGGCTATCTGGATGCCATCTTCTATCTGATGTGGCAGTTCCGCTTCTTCTACGCCAACCTGCCGGACATCCTCAGCCGCGACGAACCGCTGCAACAGAAATACCTCAAGGCACAGGAGCAGATGCGCTCCTCCGTGGTCGCGCTGCTCAGGAGCCTGCGTGAAGGGGGCATCATCGATGTCAGCGATGAAGACCTGCCGGATCTGGGCCAGACCATCAAGATGGTGGTGACCTGCTGGATCCCGTTCCAGATCGCCCAGGCTCCCAACACCCGCATCACCAAACCTCTGCTCTATCAGGGGGTATTGAAGGTGCTGTTCCTGCTGCGCCCCTATGTGCAACCCCAGGTGGCCGGACAGATCCAGCTGCTGGAGCAACACTACCGCCAGCTGGCCCAACCAGTTGGGTGAGATCTGTTTCACATTTGTTGAATATCAGCACAATCATTTGAATTTACCGCAACAGATTGCAGTAAAATGTTGCCCTCTGTTGATACGCAGCTGAAATAGCCAATAAGGATCGAGGATGTCTAACGGATTCTATCGTCACCTGACCGAGCAACTGAACCAGGTGCAAGCTGAAGGGTTGTACAAGCAGGAGCGCATCATCACCTCCGCCCAGCAGGCCAGCATCGCCGTCGGCGGTGAGCAGGTACTGAACTTCTGTGCCAACAACTATCTGGGGCTGGCCAACCACCCGGATCTGATCGCCGCCGCCCATCAGGGGCTCGACAGCCACGGCTTCGGCATGGCCTCGGTACGCTTTATCTGCGGCACCCAGGACCAGCACAAAGCGCTGGAGCAGAAGATGTCCGCCTTCCTCGGCACCGAGGACACCATCCTCTACTCCTCCTGCTTCGATGCCAACGGCGGCCTGTTCGAGACCCTGTTCGGCGCCGAAGATGCCATCATCTCCGATGCCCTCAACCACGCCTCCATCATCGACGGCGTGCGGCTGTGCAAGGCCAAACGCTATCGCTACGCCAACAACGACATGGCCAAGCTGGAAGCCCAGCTGAAACTGGCGGATGCCGATGGCGCCCGCTTCAAACTGATCGCCACCGACGGCGTCTTCTCCATGGATGGCGTCATCGCCGACCTCAAATCCATCTGCGATCTGGCGGACAAATACGATGCACTGGTGATGGTGGATGACTCCCACGCCGTCGGCTTTATCGGTGAAAACGGCCGCGGTACCCACGAATATTGTGGCGTGCTGGATCGGGTCGACATCATCACCGGCACCCTGGGCAAGGCGCTCGGCGGCGCGTCCGGTGGCTATACCTCCGGCAAGAAAGAGGTGATCGACTGGCTGCGTCAGCGCTCCCGCCCGTACCTCTTCTCCAACTCGCTGGCCCCCTCCATCGTCGCTGCCACCATCAAGGTGATCGACATGCTGGCGGAAGGTCACGACCTGCGCGCCAGCCTGAAAGAGAACAGCCAATACTTTCGCGAGCGGATGAGCGCCGCTGGCTTCACTCTGGCTGGCGCCGACCACGCCATCATTCCGGTGATGCTGGGAGATGCCAAGCTGGCCTCCGAAATGGCGAGCCGCATGCTGGCTGCCGGCATCTATGTGGTGGGTTTCTCCTTCCCTGTAGTGCCCAAGGGTCAGGCGCGCATTCGCACCCAGATGTCTGCCGCCCACACCCGCGAGCAGCTGGACAAGGCCATTGACGCCTTTATCCGCATCGGCCGTGAACTCGGCGTTATCTGATTTGAATCAAGGGGCTGCAGCCCCTTTTTTCTGCATTCATATTGAAGGAACAGTCATGAAAGCACTCTCCAAACTGCACAAAGAGGTCGGCATCTGGATGACGGATGTGCCGGCCCCCGAGCTCGGCCACAACGACCTGCTGATCAAGATCCGCAAAACCGCCATTTGCGGCACCGATATCCATATCTACAACTGGGACGAGTGGTCCCAGAAGACCATTCCGGTACCCATGGTGGTCGGCCACGAATATGTCGGGGAAGTAGTCGCCATCGGTCAGGAGGTGCGCGGCTTCGCCATCGGCGATCGGGTCTCCGGCGAAGGGCACATCACCTGCGGTCACTGCCGCAACTGCCGCGCCGGGCGCACTCATCTGTGCCGCAACACCATTGGCGTTGGCGTCAACCGTCCGGGCGCCTTTGCCGAGTATCTGGTGATCCCCGCGTTCAACGCCTTCAAACTGCCGGACAACATCCCGGACGAGCTGGCCGCCATCTTTGACCCGTTCGGCAATGCGGTGCACACTGCCCTCTCCTTCGATCTGGTGGGTGAGGATGTGCTCATCACCGGGGCAGGCCCTATCGGCATCATGGCAGCCGCCGTCTGCCGTCACGTGGGTGCGCGCCACGTGGTGATCACCGACGTCAACGAGTACCGGCTGGAGCTGGCCCGCAAGATGGGCGCCACCCGCGCGGTCAACGTCAGCAAAGAGAAGCTGGCCGACGTGATGAGCGAGCTGGGCATGACCGAAGGGTTCGATGTGGGGCTGGAGATGTCCGGCGTCCCGAGCGCCTTCCAGGAGATGCTCGACAAGATGAACCACGGCGGCAAGATCGCCATGCTCGGCATCCCCCCCTCCACCATGGCCATCGACTGGAACAAGGTGATCTTCAAGGGGCTGTTTATCAAAGGGATCTATGGCCGCGAGATGTTCGAGACCTGGTACAAGATGGCCAGCCTGATCCAGTCCGGGCTGGATCTCTCCCCCATCATTACCCACAGATTCCACATCGACGAATTCCAGCAGGGGTTCGATGCGATGCGCTCCGGCCACTCCGGCAAGGTGATCCTGAGCTGGGACAAATAACCCATTTCACCCCTTGGTTACCCGAAACCCGGCGAATGCCGGGTTTCTTTTTATCTCCACCACTCGAATTGCCGTGATATCGCCCAAAACTTTGTACGCAGAGTGTTTAACACTTCACACACAAGCGTTTAAATGGCTGTAACTATTCGGTTATAATCCCGTCGTTTACATGGATAATAAAAGACTGCTGGGAGTATATGAGCGTGTTGAAAAAACTGAGCTATTTGCTGGCTGTCGGGATGACGGCCGCCAGCTTGTCTGGGGCAGTACTTGCTGCCGATGATATGTCACCGGAAGCCATTGCCGAGCGGATCAAACCAATCGGTCAGGTCTATACCGCCAAGGATCTGGAAGGTATTGCCGGCGCGGGTGCCGCACCGGCTGCGACCGCCTCTTCCGGCCCCCGCGATGGCGAGACGGTGTTCAAGGGCGCCTGCTTTGCCTGTCATGATACCGGTGCTGCCGGTGCCCCCAAACGGGGTGACAAGGCAGCCTGGGAGCCTCGCATCGCCCAGGGTATTGATACTCTCAAGAAACATGCCATTGAAGGCTTCACCGGCAAGTCCGGCATGATGCCTCCGCGCGGCACGTGTGCGAGCTGTAGTGATGAAGAGATAGAAAACGCCATTCACTACATGATCGACAAGCTGTAAGTATTTGAAAGGGCCGCAATTGCGGCCCTTTCAATCTCTCGGCTTCCGACTACTCTTGTAAGGTAGACATATCGGGAGTTGCTCATGTCGCCCCAAGCTATCGAACCCCACTACTCAACTCCTCTGTTGGCGTTGATCTCTGCCATTATGGACTTCCCGGCGCCACAATCTGCCACGTCTGACGATTACGATGCCCTGATCCGGCAGATTGACCAACTCTGCCCGCTGCAACACTTCGGCATGCTGGGCCTCGCTGATACCGGCCTGAACTGGCTTTACGCCTACAAGATAAGCGACATCTTCAAGCAGCAACTGGGGCGGGAGCAGTCCCGCATCACCGATCAGCTCACCCAGCTGGATGAGGCCGAAGGGTGGTGCGTCTTTCCCATCGAGCATGGTCAGGTACAGTGGCTGCTGGCTCGTGGCACACCCACCGATCTGCCGACCCTGCGCCTGCTGCTGGAGTGTCTGGCCAAGCGGCTAACCGAAACCCAGGCGGGCTCCCATCTCACCGAGCTGCCTTCGCCGCTGATCCGCAAAGACCCGAACTGGAAAAAGAAAATCGAGAGCATCAGCCGCATCATGCGGCTGGCCAATACCCTGCCGGGTCAGGCGCTGTTTTCCCAGCTGGAGGCGGTACTGCGCCAAATGCTCGCCATCGAGGACATGCTGCTGGTCAGGCTAACCAGCCAGAAGCTGGAAAAGATCTACCCCGCCAATCCTCATCAGGGGGACGAGTTCATCAGCGGGTTGTGCCACAGCACCAGCAATATCGAGGTGAACAGGGAGTCTCGCTACTGGCACAGCATGCCGCTGCGGCTGCAGCAACAGTACTTCGCCCACTTCATCATCAGCACGACCCAGCCGCTGGAAACTGACGACAAGCTGTTCCTCGACTTCCTGCGCGGCCAGCTAACCCTGCTGCTGGAGCTGAGACGGATCCGCCAGCAGCTCAACGACATCAACACCGAGGACTCCATCAACCAGCGGCTGCAACAGCTGCGTCAGACCAACCTCAGGCTGCAAAAGCAGCTCAAGCAGCATCAGGAGCTGGAGCGGCGGTTGCAATTCGATGCGCTCCACGACCCGCTGACTCAATTGCCCAACCGAGCCCTGTTGATGAACCACCTCAACCACGCCATGACTCACTACAACCGCTACAAATCGCCGGGATTTGCGGTGATCTTCATCGATGTGGATCACTTCAAGCAGATCAACGACACCCTGGGCCACAGCGCGGGGGATCAACTGCTCAAAGAGGTGAGCCGCCGCCTGCAAACCTGCATCCGGCAAAATGATCTGGTGGCCAGACTAGGCGGCGACGAGTTTGTCATCTATCTGGACAGCAGCAAGAGCGATGATGACATCAGCCCGGTGCTCAACCGCATTATCAGCCGCCTCTCCTACCCGTTCCGGCTGCTCGGCAACGAGCTGAGCATTACCGTTAGCCTTGGGGTATCGAGCGTCTCGGAGCAGACCACCGATATCAGCCAGCTGCTCCATCAGGCCGATCTGGCCATGTATCAGGCCAAACGCAATGGCCGCAGTCGTATCGTCAGCTACTCGGAAGATTGCATCAACCAGAACTGGAACTCGCCTGAAGAGATGCTGGCCAGAGCCTTGCGGGAAGGGCGTATCGTCCCCTACTTCCAACCGGTGATCCGGCTGCAGGATAGTCGCCTGACCGGACTGGAGGTGATGGCGCGCTGGCTGACCGAGGAGGGCATTCTCAAGGATGCGTTCGACTTTATTCCGCTGGCAGAGCAGTGCGGCCTGATTCTGGAGCTGGATTACCAGATCCTGCGCCACACCTGCCAACAGCTGAAGAACTGGCTGCCGATCTCGGGGCAGAGCAAGTTCAAGGTCGCCATCAATCTGTCGGGCAAGCATCTGGTCAACCATGACCACATCATGCGGCTGATGGGGATCATCGAAGAGGAAGGGGTCGCCCCCGGCTATCTGATTTTTGAATTCAACGAACGGGAGCTGTCGCGGCAAGATTCCGATGCGCTGGCATCACTGCATGACCTGAGATCCAAGGGTATCCAGATCAGCCTCGATGATTTCGGCACCGGCTTCTCCTCCCTCAACGCCCTGTTCCACTTCCCGGTGGATTACATCAAGGTGGATGACAGCTTTACCCAGCGGATGCTGCAATCACCCAAAGATTTGGCGCTGATCCGCGCCATGCGGGATATCTGTCAGGATCTCGATTACACTCTGATAGTGGAGGGGATCGAGAACCAGCTGCAGTTGCAGAAGCTAATCGATATCGGCTGCCAGATGGGGCAAGGGCGCTATATCTCTCCGCCGATGCCGGGAGCTGACATAGTGCCGCTGCTTACCCCGGCCAATCCGTAACGTTAATCCTTCTTGAACAACGCCCGCAGGTTGGCAACACCGACCTGCGCCTTCTGCTGGCGCTCCTCGGCGGTCACCTTCCTCTGGTTTTCCCACTCCAGATCATCCTGCGGCAGCTCCAGCAGGAAGCGGCTCGGCTCGGGCCGTACCGACTCACCAAACTGGCGCCGCTCCTTGCAGAGGGTAAAGGTCAGCTCGGTCTGGGCCCGGGTGATGCCCACGTAGGCGAGACGCCGCTCCTCCTCCACGTTGTCTTCATCGATGCTGGTCTGGTGGGGCAGCAAGCCCTCCTCCATGCCCACCATGTAGACATAGGGGAACTCCAGCCCCTTGGAGGCATGCAGCGTCATCAACTGCACCTGATCGGCATCGTCCTCCCCCTCGTTGCGCTCCATCATGTCGCGCAGGGTGAGGCGAGTGACCACCTGAGCCAGCGTCATCGACTCCTCCAGCTCATCTCCTTCCAGCATCTCGGTGATCCAGCGATAGAGGGTAGAGACGTTCTGCATCCGCATCTCGGCCGCCTTCGGGCTGGGGGAGGTCTCGTAGAGCCACTCTTCGTAATGGATCTCCTTGATCATATCCCGCACCGCCTCCACCGGATTGCCGCGCTGCGCCTGATCGCCAAGACGAACCAGCCAGTTGGTGAATGCCTGTAGGGCCACCAAGCCACGGCCGGAGAGGTGCTGTTCCAGCCCCAGTTCGAAGCTGGCAGCAAACAGGCTCTTGCCGCGCTGGTTGGCATATTGGCCAAGTTTTTCGAGGGTGGTGGGGCCAATCTCGCGACGCGGCAGGTTGACCACCCGCAGGAACGCGGTGTCCTCGTCCGGGTTCACCAGCAGCTTGAGGTAGGCCATGATGTCCTTGATCTCGGTGCGGGAGAAAAACGAGGTACCGCCGGAGATACGATAGGGAATGCGGTTGGTCATCAGCGCCTTCTCGAAGATGCGCGACTGATGGTTGCCCCGATAGAGGATGGCGTAATCCTTGAACCGGGTACGGTTCATAAACTTGTGGCCCATCATCTCGGCGGCGATCCGCTCCGCTTCGTGCTCCTCGTTCTTGGCGAACAGCACCTTGAGCTTCACCCCCTCATCCAGCTCGGAGAAGAGCGCCTTGTCATAGACGTGGGGATTGTTGGCGATCAGGATGTTGGCGCACTTGAGGATACGCCGCTTGGAGCGGTAGTTCTGCTCCAGCTTGATCAACTTGAGGCCGGGGAAATCTTCGTTCAGCAACACCAGATTCTGCGGTTTGGCGCCGCGCCAGGAGTAGATGGACTGGTCATCATCCCCCACCACGGTAAAGCGGGCCCGTTCGCCGACAATCTGCTTCACCAGCTCGTACTGGCTGGTGTTGGTGTCCTGATACTCATCGACCAGCAGGTAGCGGATCTTGTTCTGCCAGCGCTCACGCACCTCCTGATTGCTCTTGAGCAACAGGGTCGGCATCACGATGAGGTCGTCAAAATCCAGCGCGTTATAGGCCACCATCTGGCGGTGATAACGCTCGTAGAGCTGGGCCATCAGCACCTCTTCCGGCCCGCGGGCGATGCGCATGGCGCGGGCAGGCAGGATGAGATCGTTCTTCCAGTTGGAGATCTGGCTGATAAGGGCCGAGAGCTTGTCCTTGTCGTTGTCGAGCTCGTCTTCGGTGAGCTCCTTGAGCAGCGCCAGCTGATCGGTGTCATCGAACAGGGAGAAGTTCGCCTTGAGATTCAGGCTCTTGTGCTCACGACGAATAATATCGAGACCCAGGGTATGGAAGGTGGAGACCATCAGCCCCCGCGCCTCCTTGCGGCCCAAAGTCTGGCCAACCCGCTCCTTCATCTCCCGTGCCGCCTTGTTGGTAAAGGTAACTGCGGCGATGTTGCGCGCGTTGTAGCCGCACTGCTGCACCAGATAGGCAATCTTGTTGGTGATGACGCGGGTCTTGCCCGATCCGGCACCCGCCAGCACCAGGCAAGGGCCGGAAACATACTTGACCGCTTCGTTCTGATTGGGGTTGAGCTTCATGGGCCGGATCTCTTGGCTTATGATGAGGGGCGGCATTGTACCAGAAATCACCCGACGAGCCTTACCTGCTGCACGGCAGGCAACCGCCAATCGGGCTTATCGCGCCTTGTGTTCGGGCGCTATTTTCAGGATCATGGCCGACCTTTCGAGATGATGACTTTTTCCAGATGATGAGGGGAGCATGAATCAGCAACAGCACGACCAACTGCGCAGCCAGTTTCCGGCCTTGGCGCAGGAGGTAAACGGCCACCCTCTGGTCTATCTGGACAACGCCGCCACCACCCAGAAACCGCAAGCGGTACTGGATGCCATCGCTCACTACTATCGGGCCGACAATGCCAACGTGCACCGTGCCGCCCACGCCCTGAGTGGCCGCGCGACCCGCGCCTTTGAGGCTGCCCGCGAGACTGTCACCCGCTTTATCAATGCGCCCCGCAGCCACGAGGTGATCTGGACTCGCGGCACCACGGAGGCGATCAATCTGGTAGCTCAGAGCTGGGGGATGAGCGAGCTCAAGGCGGGGGACGAAATCATCCTCAGCACGCTGGAGCATCATGCCAATATCGTCCCATGGCAACTGGCCGCCCAGCGTATCGGCGCTGTGATCCGGGTTATCCCGCTCGATGAGCGGGGCGATCTCGATCTGGCCGCCTATCACGCAATGCTGGGGCCACGAACCCGGCTGGTAAGTGTGGCCCACGTCTCCAATGCCCTTGGCACCGTCAATTCAGTCAAAGAGATAGTGGCAGCGGCCAAGGCAGTCGGCGCTCTGACCCTGATCGACGGCGCTCAGGCGGTGGCTCATCTCGACGTCGATGTGCAGGCCATCGGTTGCGACTTCTACGCCTTCTCCGGCCACAAGCTCTATGGCCCGACCGGCATCGGCGTGTTATGGGGTCGCACCGAGCTATTGGAACGGATGCCGCCCTGGCAAGCAGGTGGCGAGATGATCGATCGAGTCAGTTTCAGCGGCACCACCTTCAATACCCTGCCCTTCAAGTTCGAGGCGGGTACCCCCCATATCGCTGGCGCTATCGGCCTCGCCGCCGCTATCGACTTTGTGATGGCGCAAGATCGGCAATCGCTCGCCCAGCATGAGCAGAGCCTGACAGACTATCTGGTCGCTGGCCTACAACAGGTGCCGGGGCTGCGTCTGATCGGCGAACCCGGCCAACG
Organism: Aeromonas sp. YN13HZO-058; assembly: GCF_001921245.1. Taxonomy (NCBI): domain Bacteria; kingdom Pseudomonadati; phylum Pseudomonadota; class Gammaproteobacteria; order Aeromonadales; family Aeromonadaceae; genus Aeromonas; species Aeromonas sp. YN13HZO-058. Next base: position 161,946 of record NZ_MQSY01000060.1, read on the forward strand.
CGCCGGTGCGGTCTCCTTCCTGCTCGAGGACATCCACCCGCAAGATGCCGCCACCCTGCTCGATATGCAGGGGATCGCCCTGCGAGTCGGCCATCACTGCGCCATGCCGCTGATGGAATCGCTCGGGATCGGCGGCACCATGCGTGCCTCGCTGGCCTGCTACAACAATCGGGATGATGTCGACACCCTGCTGGCCGCCCTGCACAAACTCAGTGACTTCTTCTAAGGCAGACAACCGAATGAGTGATCTCGCAAGCTATACCCAGATTGGCCTTGAGCCCAATGCCGACAGCATCCGCCAGCAGTTTGCCGCCGCTCACGGCTGGGAGAACCAGTACCGGCTCATCATCCAGCTCGGCAAGCTATTACCCGTACTACCCGGCGAATGGCAGCAGGAGGAGTTCCGCCTCAAGGGGTGTGAAAGCCAGGCCTGGCTGAAGGGAGAAAAAAGCGAGGATGGCTGCTGGCACTTTGCCTGTGATTCCGATGCTCGCATCGTGCGTGGCCTCATCGTCATCGTGCTGGCCGCGCTCAACCACCAATCGTCTGCGGCGATCCAGGCTTTTGATATGGAAGGCTATTTCAGCGAACTGGGGCTTGAGAAACACTTGAGCCCGTCACGAGGTAACGGGCTCAGAGCGATCGTGCTGGCGATCCGGGAGCGGGTTGTCTAACCCGCTTTGTGCAGAGGTCGATTACGCTTCGCTAATCGACCCTGCTTCTTCATTTCCGGCCTCTTTCTCGGCGCGGGCACCCCGCTCGGTAATCTTCTTCAATACCCGGGACGCGGCAACCAGCCCGAAAGTTGCCGTCACCGGCGTCACGGCACCAAAGCCGGAGGCGCAATCCATCTTCATGGTGCCATCGCTGGCCGCCTTGGCCTGACAGGTGCCACCATTACCATCCGGATAGCTCAGCTGCTCGGTTGAGAAGACACACTCCACCCCGAACTTGCGCGCCGGATTCTTGCTGAAGTTATGCAACCGGCGCAGGTCGGATCGCACCTTGGCAGCCAACGGATCCTGAATGGTCTTGGCCAGATCGGCCACGGTGATTTGGGTCGGGTCCATCTGTCCGCCAGCACCACCTGCCACGATCACCGGGATCTTGTTGCGTTTGCAGAAGGCAATCAGCGCCACCTTGGCCTTGACCGAGTCTATGGCATCCACCACATAGTCGAACTCCCGCTTGATATGCTCGGCCAGGTTGTCGGCAGTAACGAAATCGTCCACCTCGATCACTTCGCAATCCGGATTGATGGCGCGAATACGCTCGGCCATCACCTCGGTTTTGAGGCGACCGACCGTGCCCAGCATGGCGTGGATCTGGCGATTGGTGTTGGTGATGCAGATATCGTCCATGTCGATCAGGGTGATCTGGTTGATACCGGCGCGGGCCAGCGCCTCGGCCGCCCAGGAGCCCACGCCGCCGATCCCCACCACACAGACCTTGGCCTGGCTAAAGGAACGCAGGGCATTCTGACCATAAAGACGGGCAATGCCCCCGAATCGCTGTAGATATTCTGCTTTCATACCACCACCTTGCTTGAGGGCGGCCATTATAGCGACAACCACGGCCTGCGGCGATGGCGTAACCGGAGAAAATCGGGGAGGAAAAACAGAGGAAACGGCAGAGAAGATGGAATAAAAGGTCAATATTCAGGCAATTTGCTGAATTGCAGGCAATAAAAAACCCCGCTCATCGAGCGGGGTTTCTTGTATTGGGTGCCTGGCAGTGTCCTACTCTCGCATGGCGAATGCCA